>CAYSQZ010000026.1:1018-13731 GCA_964433035.1 uncultured Pirellulaceae bacterium
AGCGAGGAATAATACGCATTCATCGAGGCTCCTCGCTGACGCGTCGGGTTTCCATCAGAGCGAAAGCAACAATCCGGTTCCTATTCGTTGCCAGACTCTACCAACCATCGACCTAAATCGCCGCAACGCGTTGAAGTTGAGATCGTTGAAGTTACCAACGAACACGAGCTAATTCTCGATCGAGAATATTGAACCGGCCGGCAAGTTCATCTCAGAGTTTCGTGCTAACTGGTAACCCGAAGCGTGAGCGAGGAATAATACGCATTCATCGAGGCTCCTCGCTGACGCGTCGGGTTTCCATTTTGGTCTACTGGCGAGTTTGAAAGATGACTGCCGAACCTCTTTTTTAAAATCAGGAACTAAGGCAACGACCACCCAGGAATCTCGTACCCGAGGAGTGCACGGGCAGCGAAGTCGCCCTTGATCACTAAGAGTTGGCGCGCCTATAAAGCCTGGGCACCTCAACTTGCCTAAAAAACATGCCGAGCAAAGGTCGGAAAAAGCAGAGACAAACAGCCGAACTGGAGTTATTCTCAGCCTCCTGGCATTGCATTGGGTTTAACCAAGATCGCGTCAATCTGCTCTTGAGTCATTTTCACGATCAGGGGTTCCTTTGCCGTTTCCCCAACACTGAACTTCACCTTCAGCGTGTCTGCATCGGGTATCTTCGAGTGAAACATCAATCCTCCGACTCGGCAGATGCCCTCCGAGTTTCGGTCGACCATCCGAACGGCAGCACCATTGACGTCGGTGTTGACGGACAGAGAGTAACGACCGTCGCGTAAGACCCGTACCGCGACGCCTTCGACGGGTTTGCCAGCTTGGTTCACAACTCGAATCGCAAGCGGTATCCGTGTTTTGAATTCAACCGGATCGAATTTGAGATGCTCACCCGGTTTGAGATTGATTTCCTGTGGCAGCAGATTGGCCGAGTATTTTTTCTCTGAAGCGAAGAGCTTTATCTGCAGTTTCGTGTTGGCGGGAACCATCAGTTTGGCTGGTTCTCCACTGGGCAACCAACTATTGTATTTGGCATGTTGCTCGTTCGAGTTACTCGCCGCGGTTTTAAGCAGCTCAGTAAGCTGCGGGGTCTTGCTTTGGAGAATGACCCAGCGGGCATACGATTTGACTTTGGGTTGAACTGTCACAAACGCGGCTGGATAAAGCGTGAAACGCGGGTTCCCTTTGCCGTCTTTGAGATGTTTGTCAACACAATAGAGCGACTCGCGCATCGGAACCGTTGTTGGAGTGAACGCCACGACCGAATGCATGACTCCTGGTTTTGACTCCGAGATCACGAACTCGCCTTTTTCGTTGGTTTTCGTTGCGCTCATTTCACGCCCGAATATCGAAACGAGTATACTGTGTGCCTCCTCATCAAACTTGGCAGGGGATTCTTGAAGCACTGCCCACTGGTGGTCGGTCAAATTAGCCAGTTGCCTGTCGGCAGCTCCCGGAGTCGTAACTACCATCGCTTTGGCTAGCGGCTTGCCCGTCTCGGCGTCGACGACTGTGCCCTGGATCTCGCGAAGTTTTGCGACTTCGAAAGTGATTTCATCGGAGGAGTCATCTTTGATCGTCACGGTTTCGTATTTTTGGCTGTGCGCGGAACGGCTTTGCCCAGGAATGGGTCTTCGTCTTGCGGTATAGGTTCCCGGCAACAGCCATCCGCGTTTTACGAAATCGCCACGCAACAAACACTGACAATCGGGACCGCGATACTGAATGTGGAAAGCCTCAATCTCGATGTCCTTCACGACTTCTTTGCCTGCTTCATTCAAGAATCGGACATCAAACTTGCGTTTGGGTTTTTTGAGGACGATCGGTTCGGTTTCCAGATTGGTCCGAATGCCGCCCCACGGGAAAAACTCTCCATCGCGATCCTCGACCTGCAATGAATAGCTTGAGTTAGGCGGAATGAATTTCGAAGGCAGAGCTCGATTTTGGCAGCGCCGCTGATCGAGATACAGTGAAAACTCCCCGTCTTCATTAGCGAAAACAGTTTGAGCATCTCCGGGTTGCATCATGCCCATTCCGGGAGTGCGAACCATGCGACAAGTCACGAGTGCGTTTTTAACAGGTTCGCCATCGGCTTGTAGAACTTTCCCGTTCACTCCGCGAGCTCGCGCTTCGGAGCTGCGATTGACAAGTGGTACAGAGATCATGTTCATCGTCATTTTTCGCGGCCCCGGTTGACCGGGTAGAATCTGAGGAAAGCTCGGAAAAGCATCCCCCAACGCAACTCCGTAGTCTTTGTGGCTGACCGTGATCTTTGGTCTTTGATGCAACAGCTCATTCCGATCCGATTCTGGAAGTTTGAGGTGCCCGCATCCGTTGGAAACCAACTCCAACTTTCCATCTGCCAACTCAATAGTCACTCTCGCACCGGGGATTGGATTTCCAACAGCATCCACTAATATGTGTGAGAACTTCGAGAACTCTTCGATCAGCCGCCTCATTCGCATTTTGACTTCGGGACTGCCTGTGGCCGCGGCTTCTTTGATGAGATCGAGTTCAAGGCAGGCGATTTTCTCGAGCTTTTTAGTCGCCCCAGAACGCACGCTGAACTCTTTGGAATCCAATTGCTCGATAAGCCCGCGGATCACTTCGATTCGTTTCACACGCGCTGGCGAATCGGCAGGAACCGGAGCCAACTGGATTCTAGCGGGGTCTTGAAACGGCGCAGCGATTTGAGCAAGTAGCAGAAAAACAAAAGCGATCGAGGCCATGACTCACTCCGTTGTGCAAAAAATGCAAATCGAAACCAGAGCCACAGTATAGCCAACATCCAGCAAGGAGAATAATCGGTACTTGAAGCCGATTGCTGGACGCCCTCGAAATCAGAAAACCCCAATTGCCTCAACCAAGTTGGGCTACGACAACGCTTTTATGGTGTCGTGTTCCGGAACCATCAAAACCGAATTAGAAATGACAGCTTACGATTCCTTTGAAAAGGCATTCAAGTCAAAACCTAAAAAAGCCTTATCTTTACGCTCCCATCGCGTGATCAAAACGACTTCGATGTCGTCCATTTGATTGCGTCTCAAACCAAGGCGAAACCTCGGTTTTTCATTGGCTTGTAGCTAGCCCACCCTAAAACCTTAGTAAAAATGCGAACGAGGCCGGCCGACGATAATATGGCGCTGGTTTTGCTTTTCTTTTGGATTGACGATCAGGGATGCTTGTTGAGAAAGTCTTAACGCCCCGGTCACCATCGTTTTTCAAAGGTAAAAAAGTGACAATGACGTTCACCGCAATTTCCCGCCCCGCAATTCTCTCCGCATTAATTTTGACAATCGCCTTGAGTGGGCGCGCTAAAGCCGCTCAGTCTGGCGCCTCCGGTTCCTTCGAGGACATTTTATTGGCCCTTGAACCCGAATCGCCGCAGGTACTGGAAGCCCCATCGCTCCACGGTCCCGCGGTTTCAGGTCAGTCAGTACTAATCGAGCCTGCGCAATCTCCAGTTCAGCAAGTCCAGCCAGTTCAACCACGCGGTCTAAGTCTCAACGGGCCGAGTCTCAACGGACCTGTCGCAACACCGCAAACCGATTTGGAATACGAGGAATACGAAAGAGCAATCCAAACTCAGGATCCGTTGACGGTGGCTCCGGAACAGATTCAAAATCCCTTTCTCGATTTCGAAGCGGTAACCGATGCTCCGACTCCAAAGCAAGTCGACGAATCAGCGTATGCGTTGCCGTCGCCACAACCCGAGCCGAGACTTGTCGCACCGCGAGCAACCCTGCCTCCTCCTCTGCCCCAAGTCGTAGCGCCCCAAGCACTACCTCCGAGCAGGTCACGTAGTATCGTCACCAAAACAATTATCGTGAAACCCATCGAACCGGATTGTCCCTACCGAAGAGCCCAGAGCTCGCTTCAGTTGAGGTTGCCTCCTGAAATCGTTGCCCGCGCCGTTGTACCACCTGAGTCTGTTTACGGCCCATCTCGCTATCGGCCAGATTTCACCGGATACGCTCCGCGGGGATATGCTCCAAAGGGATATGTCCCCTACGGTGGTCGAGGCCTTGATTGGGACTACGACCGATATCGGTCTCGAAGCTACTACAGCCGCTCAGCTCGATACGTACCGGCTTACCCGGGACCACATCCAGGCTATCGAAATCCCAAACCCTCGAGGTATTCGGGTGGACGAGACTTTTGGATTGGAATTCGATTTTAAATTCAGTCGCCTTTCGCTTCGGGGCTCAACTTCAAAAAGCGTGAGAGAGGATCAGTCCCTCACTAACGTTTCGGGTTACCATAACCTCCGCCAAAGGGCGACTATCTCTCAAACAGGCCTCGCCCTTTTTGGGCGGGGTGTTAGGATTGGATCCTCCAATTCATCAATGGCTTTTGTACAAAATGACTGACTTCCCACCAACAACTGACGAACTGCTCGAGACCTTTGAAGACCTGCAAGAATGGGATGAACGATACGATTTCATTATCGATCTGGGGCGAGAGATGCCCAAGTCGGGCCCCGAGCTGCAAATCCAAGACAACATCGTCGAAGGGTGCATGAGCACCGTTTGGATGTCCGCCGAGGAAACCCGCCCAGGTGGTCCTGTCGAAATCGAAGCTGATAGTGATTCGATTATCGTTAAGGGACTGATCGCTGTTTTGCTTTCCTTTTATCACGGCAAAACCGCCAGCGAAATTGTCGAGTCAGATGTCTCTGATTTCCTTAAGCAGCTGGGGCTCAATCAGCATCTTAGTCCGCAACGTCGAAATGGACTTTTCTCAATGATCAAGCGACTCAAGGCGATCGCGTCAACTATGGCTTGAACCTGAAGTTCAGGTTTCTGCAATTACAGCTACAGACTTTAACTGTTCTGAGGGCTTTTGGTCTGACGGAAGACATGGCCACAATCGCATTCTTTGCGGCGAACATGAAGCTGGGAACTGCACTTGGGACACTGCTTGTTCCACGACTTTTGCTTTTTCTGGCCTGACTGGCTGGCTACTTTTCGAGCGGCTTGCAATTCGATTTTGCGCGACTCATCGGCCAACTGAACGGCGCATTGCGGATGGATCCCATCTTTGGAATAAGAGGACTGACCACAGACAGGACAGACCTTGCCTTTTCTGGTGGGATAAGCAAACGTCCTTGGTTGATTCGTCATTTTCCGCCTCGTTCGTCAGTTGAAACCAAAATGGCTAGCGCCAAATTTCGGTGTAGAGCACGTCGCATCAGGAAACCTTCCCGAAAGCGACAAAGGTCAAACGGCGAGCGAAGTCGTCATTGAGGCGAATGGGTCAGGTTCGCAGTGAACTTCAATCAGACGCGGTCAGCGTGGTGACTGTAATTCGACAAAAACGATCTCCTCTGCACGCAGTCTAAGGCAATTTGGCTTCAACGTCTATGACTTGATTCTGACTTGATTCAAAATCGAACCAAAAACATTCAAACTCCACCCGCCTGCTTCTCAACGCCTGCTTCTTAACTGCTTCTTAACTTGTCCCAATACTGTCGGCTTGGTCACCAGAGCTATTAGTGAATAACACTACATCATTGGCACACAGGGGCCGGGGAAAGAAATGCGAAGTCTTTCACCGTTGCTGGTGAAGGTTTGTTAAATCATGAATCAGTCAACTGGAGCTTTGTGCCGATAACGAATCCCTATCCGAAATTAGAAACCAACTACCACCTGAAGCGGGACATTGCCATATGCGCTGCCCAGCTCCAATTGGCGAGGCTGTCCAACGATGGAGGATTCAAGCCGAAGCAGATATTGACATTGCCCCTCCTGCTCGCTTCCGGCCCTGCTCGATTCACCCAAGCACGCACGAAAAAAGCCCCGCGAAACAATATGTTTCTGGGGCTCTCTCTAAGCGACGCAGACGGGACTCGAACCCGCAACCTCCGGATCGACAGTCCGGGACTCTAACCAATTGAGCTACTGCGCCATCAAGATTTCGCTCGATTGCAGACGTAGGAAATTATCCGGAATCCAATTCGTTTGCAAGTCGTAATAGAGTTTTCGGTGAAAACGATCGCGAACTTCAGGAAATGACGGATTTCCATCCAAGACAATCCTGGCAGGCAAGCCACCAATCGGATCAAGGCTTCCGGACTTTCAGCAAAATCGGAATAGTCCGAACCAATCTGTCAAAAATCGACGATAGAGTCCGCCCATACGGGCTGTCCATACGGCTTGGCTCCATTCCAAACCTAAGCTTTCATCAGATTAAAACCTTTTCCTTTAACAGCTTAATTTCGTATCAACAGGTCAACAGTTCCATGGACGCTATCTTTAATTACGTGGGTCGTTACATCACCTTGCTCTTGAACGAGCTGGGACAGATCGCAAGCCGCATTGATGGCGGCGGCTGGGCATGCCTTTCAGCGGTTCTTCTGGTCTTGGGCTGGTTCTGGCTCAAGGGAGACAAGGTAAAAGGCGCTTAAGAAGCCAATTTACCGCACCTTATTTGGACTGACTGTTCAAAGCCAAACCCCAACGGCTGATCGAAAATCGCAATCCTAAAACAGATGCGACTCTTTGATCCCAAGTTCGTCGATCGACTCCTGATCCAGGGCCGCTGCGGCCTGGTTACCTCCGCGCAAGTGAATTTCTCTGCGATGATGAAGCAGAACAGCCCGCTTACGCTTATTGTCTTTCTTCCACTGTTCGACGTACGAGATTGTGTGAGACTCTTTTCGGCGTTGCGTGTAATACTCAGGTTGTGAAAACACGACTCTTCCAGTTGGTATCTCCGTGGAGTTACACAACTGACTTTCGAGTCCAAGATGTACGAAATCGGCAGCGAGAATCGATAAATCCAGATTAGCCACTGCTTCTTTGTAGCTGCTGAAACGGAGCTGTCGACTAGCACCTTCTACCGTCAATGGAATCTCCTGAAAATCATCGGTCACCCATCGCTGACGACCCAAGACAAATCCACGGGTGTCAAGAAACGAGCTGGCATTTGACAGTACACGAAGACAATTGAGATCAGTGGGAAAACGATTACTGAATTTTTCGAAATCGAAGTCCAATTCCTTAACCGCCCAGCGATCTTGATCGGCTTTTTGGGTTTGGCCAAGGTCTTCGTACAGCAACGCCCGAATGACCAACATCGCAGCGAGTGATTCTGTTTGCCGCTGAAGATTAATGCGAAGCTCCAACAGTTTGTTCTCTTCATCTTTAGAAAGCTGGTCCTGATAAAAAAGCAAACCGGTAACTCGGGTTTTCAATACCTCCGTCGTCAGTGCCAGTTTCTTTTCGTAACTCTCGATCCACTGATTGAGCATACGAAGCGACGATTCACGCTGTTCAATGTGCCGAGAGACAAGCCCGGCGGCCACTAGCGTCTGGACGGCCAGAGTAATTCCTACTCCTCTACCAGCCAACGCCACTTCAACCCGTTCGATCGCTTCCTGAATTTCATCGGTGGCCCGGTCAAGCTCCTTGTTGGCCAGCGCCCGGTGATACGCAAGTCCATTAAGGTCGCTGGCGTCACGTGATACATGCTCCATAAGCGAACGCTTGTAGTCGGCCAGCGCTTCGTCAAATCGTCCCAGATACGGCCAACAATCAGCCCGCACTCGATATCCATCAAAGTCGTCAGGATATTGCTTCAAGTACTCGTTGCACAATCCAATGCCCAACGCACCTTGGCCATTCTCGGCGTAACGTTTGGCCAGTTCGAGCTTGACGACATTGTCTTGAGGCGCCTTTTGATGAGCCGATTCGAGCAACTCGATGCAACCATCGAGATCGTTGGACTGGTATAGGTTTCTTGACTTGGCCAAATCCCACTTGGCCGACTCAGCGTCACATCCGCAAAACAGGAACGTCACGACGGCAATAAGCACGCTCAACCGACAGATCCAAAAGCGATTGGAACTCAACAATCTCGCTGGAACCCGATTAAAAGCCGACCAACCTTCAGCACCAACAATGGCCGTTGGCGTTAAATTCTCATCTTGATTTCGAAGTCGATTAATCAACTACTTCTATCTCCAAAAGTCTGTCTGCTGCAGTAACGCGATACTTAAAGTCGCTAAGTCGAACTGTTGTTCTCGTCTTCGGGTTCGAGAAATTCCTTGACCGCGCGGAAAACCTCTTTCTTGATGATCTGAAGTTGATTCCGATTGCGAATCTTGTCGCCTTCCTCATCAGTAACGTAAAAGACATCGATCACTTGGTGGGCATAGGTGGAAATCCTGGCAAATTTTACATTCAGCCCCAACCGATGGATCTTCCTGGCAAGTCTATACAATAAGCCAGGTTTGTCGTAGGCAAACACATCGATAATAGTGGCTGAGTTAACCGATTCGTTATCAATTTCAACTCGGATCTCGGGACGCGACAGTTTAAGCGCAACCGTTTCCTTTTTCTGCCAAACCGAGCGAAATTTTGGAACCACGTCGTCTGTGTTCCGCAAAATATTAACTGCGGATTCTTTGATTGTGTTCAAACGAGACTTTGGCGTATCGGCGAAGTGGGTATCTTCAAACTGGACCCAGTACCAAACCAACGTATCATCCAACGGCTTAATGTCGACCGAACGAATCTGCAAACCCAGTGTGCTAAGACTACCGATAAGTTGGTAAAACACACCGCTTTTGGACGCAAACCTTTTGCCAACACATAGCTCCAACAGACTCGAGTTTTCCAGCGGCTCGACTGTACAAATGTATTCTGCAGGATCCATGTTCTTGAGAAACGTCAATTGCTCGGCGATCAATTCGGGGGCGTGGAACGCACAAAAATTGTCCGGCAAATTCTCGGCGCGCGAACGGAGCCAGGTTTGCTCAACTGGATCCTCAGCAAACCCTGCCACCTGATCGTAGATCTCCTGGAATGACCGACTTGAACCAACACCGTCGTCTCCGGTAAGAACTTTGGTCGCACGCAGAAATAATTGAGTCAACAGATCCAGTTTCCACGGATTGAGGACACCCGGACCGACGGCAGAAATGTCAGCGCATGTCAAAACGAACAGCATCTGTAACATCTGCACCGAACCTACATTGGACGCAAACTCAGCAACCATGGCTTGGTCGTTGATATCCCGGTGCATCGCCAGATGTGACATCACCAAATGATTGTGAACCAGAAACTTGATTGTTTCTGTCTCTTCATCGGGAAGGTCGAACCGTTCTCCAATCTCTTCCGCGATTCGTCGACCGACTTCACTATGATCCTCCGGAAATCCTTTTCCCAGATCGTGCAATAACAAAGCGAGATGCAAGACGTTCTTGCGTCGA
This sequence comes from uncultured Pirellulaceae bacterium, assembly GCA_964433035.1. Lineage (GTDB taxonomy): Bacteria > Planctomycetota > Planctomycetia > Pirellulales > Pirellulaceae > Mariniblastus. The sequence continues at coordinate 10,233 of CAYSQZ010000026.1, forward strand.
ATTTTTTGATACGTCTGCCCGACGATCGAATGATCGTTCTCAAATTCAGTTGCGTTTTCCAGGGCGCGGATCGAGTGCTCGTCAACGGTGTATTTGTGATACTCGTTGAATTGAAGCAAACCCCGGGCATGTGTAAAGTTTGGAATGATTTTTTCCAACACCTTCATTTCGTGAAGCCGTCGCAGCAACGACGCAAGCCCGGTCGTATTGGACAACAGCGCCATGAACCGTCGCGCACATTGACGGGTAAATTTCTTGTCCGGATGCTTGAGCATTTCATGGCGAATCGTAATCCAGGTTTCATGCTCAATCGACTTTCCATGCAGACATGCCAACTGCATCAACCGCAGGACCTTTTCCAGGTCCGTCTTAACTGAGTCCAACGAAGACTTGATCACGCCTATCTCAGTCGAGCCTATCCGAAAGTGCTCGTCAATTTGCTTGGCCACCAGCGGCTCGAACACCGAGGTCGTTTTTCGATTAACACTTTTGGAGACAAAGTGATCACAGATATAGCGAATGCGACTGGTGAAGACAAAATACTGCCGCATAAACTCTTCAACCGAAAGCAGTGCGTCATCGCCTGAAAACCCAAATTGCTCGGCCAGACGGACTTGCTCGTTCCGTCCCATTCCGTCATGGGGCCGATCCGCGTGAAAATGCATTTCGTTGCGAACCCGCAACAGGAACTCGTGCGACGCTTTCAGCTGAATCGAATCGGCGGTCGACAAAGCACCGGCAGCCAACAACTGGTCGGGGTGTTTCACACGATACTGGACAAACCCCAGCCAACGAATCAGGTGCAAATCGCGAAGCCCACCTCGCGACTTTTTTACGTTGGGTCGAAGCAAATAAACCGTTTCACCAAACTCATACCGCTCGACCTTTCGGGCTTCGACGATCGCTTTGATAATATTCTGCGTCTTGCGGGTCGTAATTCGATTGAACCGGCCTTGAAAGTAGGTGAACAGCTCCTCGCTGCCAGCCAACAGTCTGGCTTCAGTGAGCGACGAAAAAATATAAGCGTCCTTGAGCGACATTGAGCAGGCGTCGCGTGGCGTTCGCAGTGTATAGCCCAACTGCATGCCCGCGTCGGTGATGTCCTGAGAAATTCGCCGGGAGAATTCGACGATGTCGTCGGTCAGGCTGCCTTGATAAAGCAACATTAAATCGACGTCCGAGTAGGGCGCAATGTCGCGTCGCCCCGACCCACCCAGTAATACCAGTGCAATTCGCGATTCCAGGTTGGGGGATATTGCAGCTAGCGCAATTTCATAAATCGACACGATAATCGTATCGAGTACGTCGCTCAGCGCAAGGCAAACCGAAAGCCCTGTCCCGCCTTGGTCATGAACCTTTCGCAAGTCATGCTTGGCATCGCGCCAGCGTTGACGCGCTTCGAGGACGCTGGGTCGGATGCCGATACCAGTGTTCATGCTTTGCCAGTCCCTGATAGCGAATCGAATGTTGCCGCCATGAAAATGGAATCGGTGTGGTCAATCCGATTTCCAATTTTCTGGGCCGCGCACGAATCGGTTCTACACGGCGTCTTTTCCGGTTTCGCCAGTTCGAATTCGAATGACTTCCGAAAGATCAGAAACAAAGATCTTTCCATCGCCCATTTGGCCAGTCTGTGCCTGACCCATGATCGTTTCAACGACCTGGCGAAGCTTCTCTTCAGTAACTACGACTTCTACTTTTACTTTGGGAACAAAGTCGATCGCGTACTCGTTGCCGCGATACATTTCGGTATGACCCTTTTGTCGCCCGAAACCTTTGACCTCAGTGATAGTCATTCCCTCAACGCCCACTTCGGATAGCGACGATTTGATATCATCAAGTTTGAAGTGGCGAATAATGGCTTCAATCTTCTTCATATTCGATTTACCTTTTTTGGTCTTTCAACGTGCCTCTCAAATATCCGATTTATTGGAACCAAGGTTAATCGGCAGTCCAAACACAATCGAAAAAAGTATCCGCGACCGGCAACGTACCAGCGACCACAAACGGAAACTTGAAGGCTGCCATATTGTAGCCGATTTTTCGGAGATTCTAATCCCACGTAACGCCCCATAGTGGCAAGTCTGACGAAATTTACGTTTCAGCGAGCGTGGGGTCAGTCGGCAGGAGAAAACTCAACTCATCGTTCACGTGAAAATTAACAACGCCAAACTGGACAGACGGTTGGTGTTGCCAGCCTTTAAAACTCCAACATGGTCTGATCGGCATTTCAATACGTCAGGTACACTACGAGTCGTTCGAATCCGGCTTTTTTTCAGTTCGTTGGATCCACTGAGTCTCCGGGAACTGGGTTCTCAAATTGGCAACTCGGGCCAGCACGAACAGAAGATCTCCAAGCCGATTAAGGTAAACAAGTTCGTTATCAAGCGGTTGCTCGACTCCCGACTGGAGCAGCGAAACCAAATCCCGTTCGCTTCGCCGGCAAACTGATCGAGCCAGGTGAAGCGTACTTGCCAAGGTGCCGCCGCCTGGCAAAATGAAAGCCGTCAGCGGGGCAAGTTCGCTCTCAAACCGATCAATTTCCTGTTCAAGCTCTACTGCTCGAGACTTACAAAAATCGGTTCCATGCAGGCGATCACCCAGACATGAAGCTACTCTACTGCCGATATCAAACAAGTCATTTTGGATTTCGGCCAGAACTTGATCGACATCATCAAAGCTAACTCCCTCAGCCAGTTCGCTTTGCCCGGTTCTAAGTGCAGAGCGAGATACTCCGATCATGGAGTTGGCTTCGTCCAACGAACCGCAGGCGTTGATAGCCAAATGTGATTTGGAAACGCGAACGCCGCCCAGTAAGCCGGTTTGGCCATTGTCACCTGTCTTGGTATAAATCTTCATGCGGGACGCCAATTGGGATGGTTGATCTTGAATAACGGAATTTATTTTAAGCCGAATTTTCCAGCGACGGATTGCTCGGCAAAGGATGTGAAGGAACGAATGGCAAAAGTTAAGTCCTGTGGCTTTTTGATCGTCAGAGAGAATCCTACCCGATCGTTTTTACTGATGCGACATCCCGATCGCTGGGACCTACCCAAGGGACATGTCGACCCAGGTGAATCAAACCGAGAATGTGCGCTGCGCGAACTCGAAGAAGAGACCGGGATTCTCCAAAGCGATATTGAAATCGATAAAGATTTTAAATTTAAACATCGATACATCGTCAAGAACAAGCGAACTGGCAAAGTACCAGCCAAGAAAAAACTGATTATCTATTTGGCGACGCTGATCAACGACGTAGAAATCAAATTGACCGAACACGAAGGTTACGAATGGATCGACTGGGCACCGCCTCATCAGATTCAAAAAAAGACGATCGACCCACTGCTGGCCGAGCTGGCTCATCATTGGGAAAGCAAACAGCCAGAGCAAACAACTTAAAAGTCGTTTCTGAGTTGACGTAGTTATACCTACCCGTAACTACTCAACTGAGCAATCTGATTACCGAGGCTCCTCGCTAACGCGTCGGGTTTCCATCGTC
>CAYSQZ010000026.1:13831-30510 GCA_964433035.1 uncultured Pirellulaceae bacterium
GCTCCTCGCTAACGCGTCGGGTTTCCATCGTCATTCGATCCGAAGGCTGACACTGCATTGGTAACCCGAAGCGTAAGCGAGGAATAATGCGGTTCATCCGTGGCTAGCGCCAAAACGGCTAGAAAAATCACAGCCTCGTCAGGTTTCCATTTGAACTTCTAGACCTGAACTTCGCCCGTGCGAATAAAGCGTTTTTCGCTGCAGGCAAATGTTGCACATTGACCGTTGTATTGCCAACAGTCGCGACAATGGGGAGTCTTGCATCGCGTGCAAACGACCAAGTTTTGCAATATCTCTTCACTGCAAATCGGGCATTTAACATCCCTGACGACGCAAGCCTCGTTATCGTTGACAAACTCCAGCCCTTCGGCATCAAAGAGCATCAGCTGGTCGAACAACTCCAAGCTGAACCTAACGAAATCTTCGAGATCTTGCTTGCCCTTGATATAGCCTGGCTTGGCGACAAGCAGCTTCCCCTGAGCAATCTTGATCGATAGCTCCGGCTCACCCGTATGCCTTCGCAACTGTTCGATTTGCCATTGAACGCCATTGTTAAGCATCCGTTTGGCGACCTCGGGGCGATTAGAAGAAACGTGATAGTCAGATTGAAACTGAGGCTGATCAACAAACACTTGTCGCACTGGATCCATCCCAATGGTTAGATGGCTTTGCTGAGGTACTGTTGCAACGATGAGCTTTAGCTTCCGGTCCCGCCAATCCATCAACATCTCTGTCGAACGATTCGTTGAGAATTGGCTACTGGTTCGATTACGGAGACGACAAAAGGTACGGCCGTAGTTGAAATACAAATAGGGTTTTTTGAGCCCAATTCCTATCGCAAAACTTCCGGCATTATTCTTGAAGCCGCTCGTGTTTCCTCCGTACCGTTTGGAGAGCTGTCGATAAACCTGACTCCAGCTAGCCGAGCTTTTCAACTTTTCAACGACAGTCGAAAAGACGCCCAGGCTGGCCAAAAACAGAAAAACAAGGACTAGACCAATTGTATTCATTACTGAACTCAAAATTGTTTTAAGGCAGCTGTAGATTTTTAAAAACCAGCCGTCAGGGTTGGGGGTCATCTCAATCACTCATCTCTTGGGCATCAATTTTCACAGACGCTGTTTTTGGGCTCGGTGCGCCCGCAACCGTGTCGTGAAGCACGACCGCTGACGACTGCCCGTGAAGCACTTCATCCGCTCGTTCTTGCCTCAGGTCGTGCCCGACATCGCGCCGCTGAGAATCGTACGCCACTCGAGTAGGCTCTTCACGTCGACCCATCGCATACCCCAGCGCCGATCCCATCAAGGTGGTAATCAGTCCACCGATTCCAATCCATATCCACTGTGAGCGTGAAATCCCACCAATGGTCTCTGCAGCCTCCTGCTCTGGGTCCGCTTCGGCTTTGAGTGAGTCAATCATTTCCTTAGCGACCTTCAGCTCATCGCGTGACTGAACCATTTTAGATTCGAGCGTTGCCAGGTCGTTGTTTTTTAGCTGCAGTTCGATCTGCGCCTGCTGTTTTTCCATCTCCAGTTTCTCTGCCAGCGCCATCTGCCCATCGAGACTGGCCGACAAGCGGCGAGACTCTGTTCTGGCTTTGGAAAACTCCTCAACCAGATTCACATCGCCCGTTTGAGAAGCAACGAGTGTTGAAAGGACTTCGTTGTAGGCTGCTTGCCGGATAGCCTGAGATTCTGCAGCGTCGAGCGAAGCGAGTTTCTCTTCAAGCTCAACAACTCGTTGCTGATCCCCTGAAGCAGTTCCTGAACCGCCTGAGTCCAGAAATTTCCAAGCCAGAATTGAAATCAACAGGAACTGCATCAACAGCATCCCGATGATCGCGATCTCGTAAATTGGTTTTCGATTGTCCATATAAGTCACCGGGGTTTGAGCACCGTTCAATGGGCTGCCTGAGTAGCGAGGGTCCATGTTCATCATTGGCTCTTTGTTATAGATACGGGCAAACTGATTTAGTTCCTGTCGGCGAAACCTTCCGGTAGTTAAAACGAAACCGGAAGTTTGCTGGGTCGTGTTTTGCTGATTCCATTGAAACCAGCCCCGATCCTGTTTACAGGGATCGATCACCAGCGCAACATCGAGTGGGCGATTAAAAAAGTTGTTACAAATAAACAGATCCATGCCCGAGAGAAAAACGCTCCATCCGGGATGCGTGTGGTACCAGCCGACCATTTCCAGCTCAGGATGAAATTCTTCTCGTTGTCTGGAGATCTGACCCCACGTCTGATGGGTAAATTTGAAGCTCCCTTTAGTTGCTTCGTAGTGCTCGGCACGCAGCGAATCGGTTATCGTGACAAATGGCCGCCCCTGATCATCGATGCTTTGTCGCCCCAGCATCACGCCACCAAGTTCAACGTTGGTATTACTCAACGCGTGGGCTTCCATATCTCTCATCACGTCAAGATCAACGAAAATTAAAAGCTCATCTTCTTCGATCGTTCCGACCGGACTGGTCACGAAGTGCGCATCCTGATCCGGACGCAGCGCACGTTGTGGCTGAGAATGCTCAAGGTCACCAAATTGGATGTCTGAACTCATAATCAACTTGAGGTTGTGACTGGCGAATCAGCGGCAAGCAGCACGAAATAAACCGACTCGCCCGTAGAGACTTTTACGATATCGTAGCTGGGCACGCCCAGATCTTTCAATTTTCGAGTTGCCAATTCGGTTCCGGCTTGAATTTCACAGGTCGTTTTTGGATTAAGCGGTTCACCACAATCGCTGCATATCCCTTCACTAGCTCCGACTTTACACAGTGGTTGGTCGATGGTTTTCTTACTACCGCAGGATCGACATTCCATATCTGTCAAAAAATCGCGGTCCAGTTGCAAACACAACTCTGAAAGTTGGGACGAGTCGACTACGCCTGTTTGCCCCAACGTTGCGAACAACTGCTCGACAGTGGCATCAGCACCCAACTCCAGTTCGATGATGTTGTCGTAAGTTTCGTGTGACAGACAATCGTCGCGTCTGGGAAATCGAGTTTGATAAAAGTTGTTGGCCGCACCGTTAAACACCAGAGCCGTTCCCTCGGCCGCAGGTAATCCATGGATCAGCTTTAACGCTTCCTGGACTTGCAGCCCGCCAACAATCGAAGCAATTGTTGGGGCCGTTGGGACTTTGCCCTGTTGGATGTCTTCCTGTCTGAGCAACGGGCAACTGTACCGCAACGAGATCAAACGATAATCGTTTTCAGTCATTGCACACTCGTAGCAGGAACCTTCAGGCGGCATGAAGACTTTGGCAACTCCGTTGATTTCCTGAATGCCACCGTCGATCCAGGGCGTGTTGGCTTTCCAGCACATCCGGTTGATCCACAATCTCGCTTCTCGGTTGTCAACGCAGCAGATCACCAGGTCGCAGTCTCTCACCAGCCCCAGACCAACATCGGTCAAGACGTCACCGTGTTGGGCGATGATATTGCAATCGGGATTGAGCTCGCCAACCATTTGCGCGGCAACTTCGGCTTTGGATTGTCCTTCGTGATGGGCGCGAAATAGAACCGAGCGGGTGAGGTTGTGGTCTTTGACCTCGTCAAAATCAAGCAGATGAATATTCCCCAAGCCCAGCAAAGCCAGGTTCTTGAGGACTTCATTGCCCAACGCACCTGCACCGACGACCAGAATTCGAGCGGCAGCGATTTTCTCCTGTTCCCACCAACCAATCAATCGAAGGCTCGAATACCGATCCGAGTCATCAATAAAAAGATCAGGCTTTTTAGGTTTGCCGTTGAGTTCGGTTGACGGGTTTTCCAATTCGTAAACGCCTCCGCTTAATCCAGAAAAATGATTTCGTCGTTGGATGCCGAAACCGAGCGATCCAAGTTGGTCTCGATGATTTCAATCCCGGTTTCGATAATTTCGATTTCGTTCTCGTCTACATCTGCACCTGAATCTGCGTCTTCAACAATTTCAATAACTTCGGCGACTTCAATATCGCTTGAATCTCGCGCTACCTGCGCTACCGCTACCACAGGACTGGCCTCCGGGAGAGCCTCTGCTTCCTGGGCGCCAAGCCGGTCTCGAATCGAACGTTGATCAATTGGAAACTGAAAATCGTTTTGAACCTTCGCCCACATTGCGGCTTCGCGGTTGTAAGGGCTGTCGGAATCGAAGTTCTTGTATCGAATCATGTCCCAGAGCATCGTGCACATTTCGCTGAGCGTGAGACTGGGCACCCAATGAGTCCCATAGCCTCCCAGACAAACGACACCGTTGTTGGAGATGTTGGGATGGAAGATTGGAGTCTGCCAAGCCAGATTGGGAATCATCCTGGGGTAGGCAGCGCCAAGCTCAACCAGCACCTCATGGTGCTGAGAAACGGTAATGACTCCATTGCGATCGCGTTGAAAACCGGCACCCTTGAAAACAAGCCGGTATTTCTGCGGCGGATTCCCAGTAGCTTGGAACGAAAAGATCGTGCTCTGCTCTTGCAGCTGCTGAACCGATCGAAAGTCGGAATTCAACCTACGTTCCCGGGGAGATTTTCGCATACCGCTGACGTTTCGTATTCTTGATTGACAATGAATGGGCTAGTGGTTCAACCGATCTGAATTGACTAGACAAGGTTTGTTAAATGTGAGAGGCAAGGCGCTAGCCGCCGGTTCGTTACGTGTTTAACGGCGGCTACGCGATGCCGCTCAGTCCAATATGAAATTGTCAGAAAGTGCCTGGCCCGATGTTCTATATGAACTTTGTTTCAAAGGCCGATGCTGATTGCAATCGTTCAATTCAATTTTGTCGATCCACTAGCCAGCGACGATCTCGGGATAGACGATCAGATGATCGCCCGTTGCTACGTTGGCTTGAACCAGCGTTTCATACTCATGCAGCCGTCTCCCACCTTCTTTGTGATCGAGACTGTAGCTCATTGGCTGACCGTCTGGACCAACCATCGGCAGGTTCATCTTGGTAATGATGTTGGGCAAAATCCGTTTTACAGTAACTGTATCGGCCACAACTGCTTCGACGCTCTTGGCGCCCGTTTGATCCAGAAACGTTACCTGTGTGCCTTGCTGTTCCGCAATATCTGTCATGCTTTCTCCCTCCAGTCGGATGGGCACCCCTGCCCTTGTTCAAAATCGGGCAGAACGCCCAAATTAAATTCAACGCTTAGTGCCACGCTTGTGACATAGTCACGTTACATCTGTTCGCTGAATTAGAACGTTTATTGGTCTTTTCCTAAATTTTATTCGAGTCGGGGCTCAAATGAGTAAACTTCGTGCCAATACAGTCCAGTTTTTTCACGAAAACTTGCTTTCCTTGGCCCCCAAAACCTCGATTCAAGCCCGATCGACGCGCCGGTCGTCCGCAAGAATCCCGTAAACCACCACGTCTTCGAAGACTCCCCATTTCCGAACGTGTTTGCGCCGAAGCCCCTCGCGCGTCATTCCTGCCTTCTCCATCACTTTGCCCGAAGCAGGATTTCGAGCCATGTGTTCCGAAACGATTCGCCTTAACCCCAAGCTCTCGAATCCAAACTCGATCATCGCTATCGCGGCTTCAGTGCAATATCCCTGATTCCAAAACTCGCGTCCCAGCCAGTAGCCCAATTCAGCGTTGTGATCTTCTTTGTTGATTTCCAGCCCGATTGCCCCGATCAAGGATTCGACTTCCGCTTGATCGCTTCGCCAGATTGCAAACGCGTAGCCGTCGCCCGACTCCCGGCAAGCCGCGTGGGTCGCGATCCACTTCGCGCCACCACCTTTGGGATAAGGGTAGTCGATCCGCCTGGTGTTGGAGGCAATCTCTCGGTCATCAAGCAGAACCTCAACTCGAGCCGCATCGGATTCAACAAACGGCCTGAGCACCAACCGCCGGGTATGAATCGGGGTAGTTCCCGCTAAGCCGACAGAGGCAGGAACCCCTGATTCTGAACTCGAATGTCCCATGAAAAGCTCTGACAGGAAAAACTTGGTTTCGATCTTCACCGACGGACGACAACTCTGAATTGTTCACCGGCAATAGATGACGGCGCGATCCCCCTAAACGTTCGGGCTTAAATCGTTCAAGGTCCGATTATAACGAATATCTGGGGAACAAATTTTCAAAAAAGGTGGGGATCAAATCAGGCAAGTTAATCATCAACCATATTCTGAACCTACGTTTCGTTAACTAGAGACAAAGCAGCCGACTCTTGGCTGCTACATCGCCCAGACCCGAAACGTGAACAATGAGTTACTTAAACCGCTTCTTCAAAGAAGTATTCGAAAATCCCAATCAGATTGATGGCACTTTGCCGACCACAAACAGCTTGGAATCAGCTTCCGATGCCCAGTTAGCTGAGCATTTGAAGATCGACCAGTACGATTCTTTTCGACTTACCGATGCTGTTCGACCTGCAATAGATCCGACCATCAAGCCCTGCCAAGGCTATCGTCACGATACCTACATTGACGAAGAAACGCAGACAAAAGTCCCGGTCGTCATGGCCGCGGCTTCTCGGGAAGAGCTGTTTCCACTGTTTCTCAAACTGATTCAAAAGCTCGGTCCTTACGTAGACGTTGTTTTGGAATCAAGCCACTCCAACGTTGAAGGTAAGCATGTCGATCTTTACCGCGAACAAATTGATATGGCGGTTCTGACAAGTATCCTTTGGGACTTTGAAGACCTCTTGCTCAACGATGGTTGCACCGGAATCGCCGTTCTCAATCCCGAAACGCCTCAGGAAATTCAATTTGAAGAGCACAAGCTGCTGATCATTTATGGCAGCCCTCTGGAGACCTACGAGTTCATTCTTGAGCAGCATGGAGTCCCGGAAAATCAAGGCGTTAAGTTCATCACCGAAGCGGAGCACATCCACTCTACCTCGGACGAGTATGCACAGCGTTTCTATGAACTCCGCACAGCGTTGGGGTTGGATGGAAACCAGCAAGACACTCGTGGCCAGTATGACCAGGGCGACCAGTACGGTAGCGATGACTATCCGCAAGGCAATGACTCAAGCGAAGGCTGGAAAGACAGCTACGGCGACGATAGTTCTGGCGGGCTGCTAAGCTAGTCGGTCACTGTGACGAAATCGGCCTGATTGTCTACTGATATAAATAAAAGCCATGCCGAACTACTAGTTAGTTCGACATGGCTTTTTAGTTTGACCAGGCTTTTTCAAACCAGTCGGCGACCGTGGCGCGTGCCGTCATGGGGTGCTCAATCAGATCGATCATGAACATCTCAAGCTCTTCCGGCTCGAGCATGGCGACGTGCTGCAGCGTATCGGCCAAAGGAAACTCGTTGGTTTTTGCAGCCAGGAACTTCCGCCAGACGGTGCTTCCCGATTGCATCATCCAGATTTCGTACTCAATTTTGTCGGCGACCTCGATAACTTCATTGTACAAATCGTCGTCCTGGATTTGGTTGAGACCGTGAACACAAACCAGTTCGGCAACACCTTTGGTTAGTTCATGAATCAATAATGGAAAGACCCATGCTTTGGCGACTACTTTCAATTTGCCGTTGTTGTTTCTTACTCCGCTATAGCCTGCGGCGCAGTCCTGCATGACTTTCCCGGCCCGTGAAGGATTGGGCTGTAGATTGCCGAACTGGGTTGTTCGCGTTAAAGACGCGTCGATGCGTTGGGCATCGATGCCCCAAATTTGAGTCGTGACTTTCACGGCCAATTCTTCGAGCCTGGCAAGATGCTTCCTCTCTCGCTTCAATCCTCCAAACAAATACCAATAGGTTTGCATCCACTGAATAATGGGAAGCGAACTGGCCCAACGCTTGCGGGCGTACTCGACTGCGTTAGCGCGTGATTCCATTGACAGTGAATAAGCGTGTTTGGCGAAAAACGGATACTCTGAAAAAGGATGATCTGGTTGGTCGACGTCTCTCCAGAATTTTTTCGGTGTCCCGAAGAAGAACACCATTTCTCCCATCCACAATGCCAGTTCCAAGTTTGCCGTCATTCGGTCGTAGTATCCAACCAAACCTTTGACGCAGGATTCCAGTTCGTCTTTGACCAAGTGATGACCCGTCATATAGTTGTGCGTCGCGGCACCTTGAATCAACAGGTTGAGCAACAATCGCTTGTTGACTTGTCTTCGTAGTTCGTTGGGATCTGAATTGGACAATGTGCAGCCTTAATTGCTGGATTACTGGAAGGGCATCGGTATCATTTTGGCTCTTTCGAAACAGCCTTCTGAGACCTAAGGCTCGAGACGTAAGACTCTCGCTTTGGGAGGAGGTTCAGGACGAGTCTGAGGCCAATCTGGATCAAACGGAGAAGGTCTGGGCGATTTCTTCGGCGTTTCAGCGGGCGCCGGCTCAGGCCGCGGCTTTGGTTTCGCTGGAGGCGCTTCTGGAATTGTTTCTGGCATCATCTATCTCTACGTAAGTTTGGGTCATCGCTGGCAGCAATCCATCAATTGCCGGCAACCTATTCTAGCTGCACCGGCTTGGACACCAAAACCAACCTAAGGTTCTTCCGGTAAGTATCGAATTGGTGGTCTTGGACACTACTCCAGAATTGGTCGGTTTTGTATCATGTTGCCATGGCAGAAGAAAACGAGAAAAATTCGACGATTCCTGTACGGATATTGCTGGTCGACAACGACAAAGATCACGTCAAAGCGATGCACGAAAGCCTCGAACGAATCGGGCTCGACTGTACCTATGCGACCTCCGGGCCCGAAGGCGCCAAACTGCTTGACGAGAACATCTACGAGATCGTCGTTACCGACTTGATGATGAACGACATCGACGGGATGGCGATTCTCAAGAAAGCCAAAGAAAACCAGCCCGATTGCGAAGTCCTGATGGTTACCGGGCACGCCACCGTCCCGCGGGCTGTCGAAGCGATGCGAGGGCAAGCCTTCAATTTTCTCGAAAAACCAATCACGCCCAAACGACTTCAAGCCGTCGTGACCAAAGCTGTCGAGTCGGTTCGATTGCGGCTTCAGAATACGCACCTTCAATCGAGGCTTGACGAAAAATTCGGCTTCGAAAATTTGATCTTTGCCAGTGACAGCATGAAATCGGTTGTCGACCGCTTGCGCCGCATTGCTCCGACTGATGCCGGCGTCTTGATCACCGGTGAGACTGGAACCGGTAAAGATGTTGTCGCTCAGGCCATTCATCAGAACAGCCCGCGAAAAAAGAAACCCTTTGTCGCGATCAACACTGCAGCCGTCGCCGAGCATCTGGTCGAAAGCGAACTCTTTGGACACGTCAAAGGATCGTTCACCGACGCGATCTCCGACCGGCAGGGCAAGTTCGAGTACGCCAACGGTGGAACGCTGTTTCTTGATGAAGTTGGCGACATGCCCATGCCAACTCAGATCAAACTGTTGCGAGTGCTTGAGGAGCGTGAAATTACCCGAGTCGGTGACAACAAAGTCATCCCGGTCAACGTTCGTGTGCTGGCTGCGACCAACAAGGATCTTGAAAAAGAAATTGACGAAGGACGTTTTCGAAGCGATCTATACTTCCGCCTGAAAATTGTATCGGTCCATCTGGATCCGCTTTCCAATCGCCGGGATGACATCTTGCCCCTGGCGGATCATTTTCGCAAACAGGCGAACAAGAAAAACGGACGCAAGATCAAGAGCTTTTCTCAGGAACTTCGACGCTGGATGCTGGGCTACGGCTGGAAAGGAAATGTTCGGCAACTAAAGAACGTCGTCGAAAGTCTCGTTGTGATGGACATCGACGACATGCTTGACATGGACGACTTGTCTCCGGATTTGCTCGACGGTAAAACCTCGTCCGCTTCAACAGGAAGCACTGTCGAAAAAGGTTCGACCGGTGACAGTCCTGCAACCGACGACGGTTCGTCTGCTCTAATTGGCAAATCGCTCAAAGAGATCGAGCGCTGGGTCATCGAACACACGTTAACCCTGGCCAATCACAATCGCGAAGAGACTGCCAGAATCCTTGGAATCAGTGAACGGAATCTATACCGCAAACTTAACGAATACGATTTGCGGTAAAACGAATATATGACACAAACACAACTCAATCCAATCCGCCAACTATCCGCCAGCGTCGTTAACAAGATCGCTGCGGGAGAAGTCATCGAGCGCCCCGCAAGCGTTGTCAAAGAACTGCTTGAAAACGCTGTCGACGCGGGTGCGACTCAAATTGAACTCACGATCCAGCAAGGCGGCACCGAACTGATTCGAGTGACCGACAACGGCCACGGAATCCCGCAGTCCCAACTACCGCTGGCAGTCACCAGTCATGCAACGAGTAAAATTGTTGATGCCGACGACCTGTTTCGGGTCGGAACGTTTGGTTTTCGCGGTGAGGCGCTGGCTTCGATCGCAGAAATCAGCCAGACGATGATCCGGTCGCGAACCGAGGATCAGGATTGCGGATTCGAAATGCAAGTCAACGGCGGCCATCGCGAAGAAGCCCAACCTTGTGGATGCCCTGTGGGAACGACGATTGAAGTCCGCCAGTTGTTTTACAACACGCCCGTCCGTCAAAAGTTCATGAAGACGGCTCAAACCGAACGCGGCCATATCGCTGAAGCCTTCACGCGTGTGGCGCTGGCCAATCCACACGTTCAAATGACCTTCACCAACAACACCAAAGTAACCCACAACCTCCCGGCAACCGAGTCCTGGCGAGATCGAATCGGAGCGTTCTTCGGGCCTGAAATTTCTGACAACTTGATTCCAGTCAGCAACTCACATGGCGAGATTAGTATTAACGGGTTCGTTGTCGATCCCTCGGTAAGCCGAGCCAACAACCGGTTGCAGTATCTGTTTCTCAATTCCAGATATATTCGCGACCGTTCGTTGCAACACGCGCTTAGCGAATCTTATCGTGGATTACTGATGACCGGGCGCTTCCCAATTTGCTTTTTAAAGCTATCGATTCCATTTGAACTGGTCGACGTCAATGTCCATCCAGCCAAACTCGAAGTCCGTTTTCAAAACGGCGGGCAAATTTACAGCCAACTGTTGAGCACCGTGCGGGGAAAATTCCTGAAGACCGATTTGACCGCTGAGGCACAGCTTTCCAAACGCGGCCCAGCCAGCGCCGATCAATTCAAACCGTTTCCCGGTGGAGGTGTTGATTCGCCGAGCACCGCTGCAGCGGCAGCTTCAACCGGTTTCAATCGTTCAGCAAGTCAGGAACGAATTCCATTTCAACAACCCGATAGCGCAGGCTTTGATTGGACCCAGACTCCACGACAACCCTTTCTTCCTTCCTCTCCTGCTGCTGAGCAGACCGGTCTTGAATCGGCTCGGGCCAGCGATTTGGAATCAGGCGGACTGTCAGCCGGTTCTTCCGAACATCGATTCGACCAAAGCCATCAAGCTCCCAGCCAAACGCTGACCGCGATTCAAGTCCACAACACTTATCTCGTTTCAGAAAACGAAGAAGGCATGTTGGTCATCGATCAGCATGCGCTTCATGAACGTGTGATCTATGAACAGATTCGGGAGAAAGTCCTCAAAGGAAAACTTGAATCTCAAAAAATGCTGGTACCCGAACCAGTGTCGCTTCCTCCAGCCGAAGCCGCGGCAGTATTGGATCAAACTGAATTGCTTGCCAAAATCGGGATCACCGTCGAGCCCTTTGGCGGAGATACTGTTCTGGTCTCGGCCTATCCTGCCATGCTGGCCAATGATAACCCGGCCGAAATGCTTCGCGGCGTCGTCGAGCAGCTCATCAACGGAGAGAAACAACTCGACCAGCGTGATCTAGTGGACGAACTGCTTCACATGATCTCCTGCAAAGCCGCCGTCAAAGCGGGAGACAAACTGTCCCCAGAAGAAATAACGGCGCTGTTGGAACATCGCGAGCTTTGCCAGGATGCCCACCATTGTCCGCATGGACGACCGACTTCGCTGCTATTTTCTCGTGAAGAGCTGGATAAAAGGTTTAAACGGATTTGATTTTAACGCCGGGAACCGAAAGATTGTCCTTCAGTTCAATTTACCACCGAGTTAAAAGCTTATCCGACCCTATCCCATGGCTCTGGACTCAATCGTAACTCGAATTGAGTTTGGGCGGCCCAGTCTTTGGTGTAATATAGTGATCCGTTAAAGCATAAAATGTGTTAGCCAAGGCGACGAAGCCACGAGCCCTGTATCAGTGAACCTGGGATGCCGATGACTTGTCCGGTAGCCAGCCAGGATTGCTCCTCAATACTACTTCACTTTCACAACTTACCCGCCTCTACAAACCACGAAAGTTTTTTCTATCAATGATTTGCGTTAGCGTTGGTCGCGGGCGACACCGCATGATGATGGCTGAGCACAAACATCTTGCCGAGCAAGACGTTGAGCTGGTGGAATTACGGTTGGACTATATTCGGCGTGCCGTCAATCTGAAGCGGCTACTCAAAGACCGGCACTGCCCGGTCATCGCCACATGCCGCCGAAAAGAAGATGGTGGCCGCTGGGAACACAGCGAGCAGGATCGCGTCATGCTGCTCCGGACCGCGATCGTCGACGGTGCTGACTACGTCGACATGGAACTGGACATCGCCGACAAAATTCCACGCTACGGAAACACGCAGCGTATCATCAGCTACCACAATTTTGATGAGACGCCCGGAGATCTGGAAGAGATTCATCACCGGATGTCTCAACTCGATCCAGACATTATCAAAATTGCCACGATGGCCAATAACCCAATTGACAACATTCGTTGTCTTCGGCTTTGTCGCGATTCCAAGATCCCGACCGCGGCGTTTTGCATGGGCGAGATGGGCTTGGTGTCGCGAATTCTCTGCGGCAAGTTTGGTTCGCCGCTGACTTACGCGACGTTTAGCGAAGAGCGCAAGATGGCGCCGGGGCAACTCAGCTACATGCAGATGCGCGGGTTCAACTACGACAGCTTATCCGAAGCAACAAAAATTCTTGGTGTGATTGCTGATCCAGTTGGACACAGCCTGAGCCCGGTCGTTCACAACGCTTGTATCCGGGAAGCAAAACTGGACATGCTTTACCTTCCCTTTCGTGTCCCCAAAGAATATCTCGAAGAGTTTATCGGGATCTGTCCGGAAATGGGGATCGTTGGGCTCAGCGTAACCATCCCCCACAAACAAATCTGCCTTAAACACATTAATGTGCTCGACGACAATGTGGCTGGAATTCGGGCCGCCAATACGATCGTCTTCAAAGAGATCAATGCTTACGGCTACAACACCGACGTCACCGCGGCGCTCCAAAGCATGAAGCGTACAATCGAGGAAACCCATCCCGAAGAAGAAGTATTCAAAGACCGCAAGTTCCTGATCCTCGGGGCCGGCGGAGTTGCGCGGGCGATCGCGTTTGGATTGGTCCGCCAGGACGCCAAGGTTTACATCTGCGCTCGTGACTTTCAAAAATCTGAAGAGCTGGCCAAAGCCCTTGGTTGTGATGCGATCGAATGGATCTCGCGGGCTAACTTTGAAGCTTCTGTGATGGTCAACTGCACGCCGGTGGGCATGCACCCGCACATGGACGCGACGCCATTTGACGCTGAGTGGCTTGATCGTTCGATGATCGTGTTCGATACGATTTACAATCCGGAGCAAACGCTGTTAATCAAAAACGCTCGGGAAGCCGGTTGTACGACGATCACTGGCGTGGACATGTTTGTTCGACAAGCCGCTGAGCAGTTTAAATTGTTCACAGACAAGAAACCAAGTGTCAAAACAATTCGTTACGAAGTCAAACGGGCTACCAGCGCTGCAAAGTATTAGGCTTTGCCCCAAACTGTAATGGCCGCATTTGGCTCCGAGCTGTCATTTTTTCAAACGCTTGGAACAATAAAGGTAACCCGACGTGTCAGCGAGGACGAAATGGTAACCCGAGGCGTCAGCGAGGGCGAAGCGACAACTGCCCTCGCTCACGCGTGGGTTGCCAACAAAATATCAGCCTAATTTTCATATACCATGTCCACCCTTGCGCGAGAGCATGTTCTGATTGAAATCAACTCCAGATGAATGATCACTCAAATCTTTTCCTGATCGGCTATCGCGGCAGTGGAAAAACAACCGTCGCACCATTGGTCGCCAAACTTCTCGATCGGACTGTTTTCGACTCCGACGAGTGCGTCGAAACAGAATCCGGCATCTCGATTGCGGAGATCTTTGCCCAACACGGCGAGCCGGAATTTCGCAAACGCGAGACCGCCGCAATCAAAGACCTCAGCTGTAAAACCAACGCAGTGATTTCACTTGGAGGTGGTGCTCCGATCTTTCCAGACAACCAGCGGCTAATCTCAGAATCAGGAAAAGCCGTCTATTTGAGCGGTTCACTGGACGTCCTCTGGGGAAGAATCGCCGGCGACGCCAAAAGCGACGATCAGCGCCCGGCGCTGACCGATCTTGATGGAAGGGCCGAAGTCGAACAAGTGCTGACCCACAGAGCCCCAATTTATGAGGCTTGTGCGGATTACACGATCGATGTCGATGAGTTGTCACCCCAAGAAATCGCAGACACGATCGTTAAGTGGTTTCGGCAAGTCGATAAGTAGACTGTCACGAGAGTCTAACATCCGATGCAGTTCGATTTTCGAGTAGAACTTAAATGGAAACCCGACGCGTTAGCGAGGGCGGATTCAGTTCCCGCTTCTTCCTCGCTTACGCGCTTACGCGTCGGGTTACCTACAGCCGTGCACTCTCCTGACCTAAGTCTGACCCAAGCCCTTAGTTTTCAACACCATGCTTTCTTCGCTTCCCAACTTTATCATCGTCGTCTTGCTGGCGGTCCTGGGTGCGATCCTGGGAGTGTTCATCAACCGCTCGATTTACGCGTGGGCAATTTTCCTGAGGCGACCGATCAGCCCCTGGCTCAAACCGGGAGAGAACCAAGCCCAACGAAAGCCAATTGATAAAATCCCCGTGGTTGGCTGGTTGGCGCGCAGCAATCGCGAAAGCGACATTGAAACCTTCGGACGTTTTTTTTGGGTCCGCCCGTTACTAATTGAGTTAGCTTGGATCGTTTTCTTGCCCTGGTTTTACTTTTGGCAAATGGACGGAGGACTGACAGGTGGTTTAGTTCCATCAACAACGATGGGTGAGACCTGGTTCTTATTTCACACCATACTTTTGGCATTGATGTGTATCGGGACGTTCATCGACTTCGACGAAAAAACGATTCCCGACAACATTACGATTCCAGGAACAATCATTGCGCTGCTGTTTGCCGCGTTTGCTCCTTGGTCTCGATTGCCCGAAGTTGTCGCAAGCATGGCAGGTCAAGTCGCAAGTTCAATCAATTTTCGTTCGCCGGTCCCATTGGATACCGTTGATGGGTTACAAGCCGGCACCAGTGGTCTGGTGATCGCATTGTCGATTTTCGCAATCTGGATCTGGGCGTTAATGCCCAAGCTTTCCCCGTTCTACGTCGGGCTGAAAAACTCATGCCGGTTCAGTTTTGCGTATGCGCTTCAACCCAAACGCAAATCCAAATGTGACATTCGTATTCGCCCCCGTCGAACTCCGGGGCTGACCATTTTGCTCGGCGGCCTGTTCGTTGCCGGGATGATCGCAATTCCCTTGGCTTGGAAGTTTCTTCCACCACAAAATTGGCTCAGCCTTTTCTCTTCGGTTGTCGGTTTAGGCATCGCCGGATTGATGATCTGGTTGATTCGAATCCTCGGCACGATGGCGCTTCGCCAAGAAGCAATGGGTTTTGGCGACGTAACTCTCTGGGCGATGGTGGGCGCGTTTTTAGGCTGGCAAGTCTCAATGATTGGCTTCTTTATTGCTCCCTTTGCGGCGCTTTTAGTGGTCGCTGGAAAATTTGCATTTCGTCACGAACAAGAGCTTCCCTTTGGGCCCTACCTTTGCTTGGGTGCTACAGCCGCCCTGTTTGGATGGTTTGGCATTTGGAGTACCACTCGAGTCGGGGTTTTCACACTTGGTTACAGGCTCTGGTATATCCTCGGCGGTGCTCTGCTGATGATGGTGCTGATGTTGCTGGTGCTTTCCTGGCGTAAAGGCATGTTTGACCCCGAAGAGCAAGAGTCACTGGAGGCGAACATTGAAGCCGATTGAATCTGTCTACGATGTTAAAGCCCAACAAGCCGTGCTACGCCGGCGCCGGTACGGAGTTATCGAAGCGGCCAATGGCAAGTTGGTTCGAATTCAGCTGCGACCTTGGCCAAAATTCGGTTCCATTCTGGAAGCCCATTGGATTGAAGCGACGAGATCTCGCCGTCAACGCAAGGATTGTTGCCGACTGTTTTACAATGAGCCAATCGGGAACCCGGGGTTTCTGACGCTTGCGTTTGCCGAGTCGTCGATCAACACGTCAATCACGACAATTTTTGTGACGCTCAGCGTGCTGGACCAAATCGCTTACCTCAAAAACTCCAATGCGATCGTCGCCGAGGTAAGCAATAAACGGATTTCCGATCGCGCACTGAAGCACTGGGGCTGGGAGCGTCACTTGGAACACAAGCCAAAGCGCCATTGGATCAAGCGGTTTTATGGGACGTATCCAGAACGCGTTACCAAACTCCTGCGTCCCAATTTTGATGCGGCTCTGCAGAACCATTTATCGCAAGGTCACCAGTGGTCCGGGTCGGCTGGAACAAGCCAACTGCCTTAGAGATCTTTGCGAGAAACGCGGTCGCCTCTGACTCCGCCAAAGAAACGCAACGCGCCACTTACGCAAAAAGCTGAAATTTCTTGGTAACCCGACGCGTCAGCGAGGACGTAGCGGCAAACTGACTCCGCCAAAGAAACGCAACGCGCCACTTACGCAAAAAGCT
>CAYSQZ010000026.1:30610-33657 GCA_964433035.1 uncultured Pirellulaceae bacterium
TAGCGGCAAACTGACTCCGCCAAAGAAACGCAACGCGCCACTTACGCAAAAAGCTGACATTTTATTGGTAACCCGACGCGTCAGCGAGGACAACGCGGCAACTGACTCCGCCAAAGAAACGCAACGCGCCACTTACGCAAAAAGCTAACATTTCATTGGTAACCCGACGCGTCAGCGAGGACGTAGCGGCAACTGATTCCGCCCTCGCTGACGCGTCGGGTTACCATTTGCGCTTATGGTGTCATTCAAGCTTTTAAAAAATGACAGCCTTTGAGACCGAAGGAGATCAATTGTTAAATCTCCAAGAACTATAGGCGACGCGACTATCCTAAAATCACTGAACCTTTGGAATAATCGCCTGGGCCTCTTCCTTTCCCACGACAAAATGCCCAAGCGACTTTTCTGATTTGTCTGTGACCAGCCAAGCTTCCCCTGCCCGCGTCGCGTAAGGTTTGAACCAGCCTGATTCAAGCGTCCCATACGACTGCCGAGTTCCGTCTTCGCCAATGCGAAAAATAATCACTGGCTGCCCACTTTTGTTGTTGAAGAAAATATCAAACTTATCGCCACTGGGTTTCGAGCTTGGTAACTCACTGCCGGGCGACCAATCAAGCTCGACCAGCGTCCTCATTTTGGCTGGAACAAATTTGGCAAACTCGGTAGGGGCTCCACGCTTCAAACGCTCAATTGTCTTGGAATGCTGCGGCTGACTCGCCAAATTCTTCCACTCGAAAGGATCCGACTCGATATCGTAAAGCTCTTGATCACCATTGGCGTAGTGGATGTAGCGGAAACGTTGACCGCTAACGCTATAGTTTTGTGGCTTATCCATGTGCGTAATCGCCAAGTGAGGCCAATCGGCTTGCGAGTCATTCAACAACGGCACCAAACTAGGCTCGGTCTGCCTCGGCTTGTCGGGTAATCCCGCCAGCTCGGTTAGCGTCGAGTAAAGACTGGCCAGACTTACCGGTTGATCGCACTTGCTGCCGGCTGCTGTTCCTGCAGGGCAGCTTTCGATTCCCTTGGGGACTTTGAAAATCAATGGCACACGACTGCAGACTCGCCAAGCAGTGTACTTCTGCCAATGCTCCTTCTCACCGAGGTGCCAACCGTGATCGCTCCACAGAACAACGATCGTGTTGTCGCTATTGGGTCCCTCATCAAGCGCCTTCAAAACGCGGCCCACCATCGCATCGGCAAATGCGATGGAAGCCAAATAGCCCTGCACGCCCTGCTTCCATTGATCATGTTTTTGAATATGGGGGAAGTACTTCCGCGGTCGGATCGACTGACCCGCTGGCGGCACGTCTTTCAAATCATCGGCCAGATAACCTGAAGGAAGCTTGATCTCATCCAGCGGAAACTGGTCAAAATATTTCTTGGGCACAAACCAGGGCTCATGCGGACGATAAATCCCACAAGCCAAAAAAAATGGCTTGTCGTGTTTCTGCGCCAGTTTTTCGCCCACCCATTTCGAAACCAGCCAGTCACCACCAAACTCCTCATCGGTCACATCCAGCGGCCCCCAATCGGTTTCGATGTACTGCCAGTCACCACCTCGTGGGAGGCTGACCGGGCGCACCTCGGGATACAAGGTCGGCGGAAACGGGTTCTCAGTTTCCTTGGCAGGATAGTATTGGTCCCACGAGTCAGCATCGATAAAGTAATGCAGCAATTTGCCCGAGCCAGCCGACCAATACCCGTTCCGCGAAAAGTACTTTGGAATCAACTCTGCATCGGGAAGCTTATCCCGCATCCGCTGACGATTGTCGTACAACCCCGATCGATAACACGGGATGCCAGTCATGATCGCAGTGCGGGATGGATTACAAGACGGAGAGGAACAATGCGCGTTGGTAAATAGCATTGCTTTCTCAGCCAGCCGATCAATGTTGGGCGTACGTGCTTGCGGATGGCCACCCAAACAACCGATCCAGTCATTGAGATCATCGATTGAGATAAACAGAATATTGGGACGACTCGCTTCGCCAGTTTCGTTACTTCTGGCTGTTCTCGGCGATGTAAAACTGAGAACAATGACAAGCAATACTAACCAAGGTAAACTTCCAATATTAAACTTCATCTCGGCGCTCTCTTTTATGGTTTTCATTATTTCCCGGAAGGATCAGATTTTGTTGAATAGCCTTTGGGCATGCCCAATCTAACGGGTTTTGTTTGACGAGACACCGGAGCAACCATCGCCTCTGGCTGGGTTTCTTTGCTGGGCCAAAACAGCACCCAGCCACCGGGTTGGGTTTGAATCCGATAAACTCCGCTGCTGACTTTGGAAACCTTTTCATCACCGGCTGTTTTCCAGGTCGCTTCACCGAGATTGGGCTCAACCTCGACTTCACCACCGTACTGGGAAACCACCAACACCCATTGTCGATATTTCCCGCTAACCAAAAAACCGCCTTCGCCTCGCATATCGGCAAATTGAACGTTGGGCCATTTCTCAGGTACCGCCGGGAAAACTCGCAGCCGACCTCCCCAGCTTTGTAGCACCATTTCCTGCATCGCCGTTGCGCCGTGCAATGGCGTTTCCATCACCGGCAAATTGATCTCGGAGTAAAACGTGTTGGGCTTCAAGTACGGCTTGAGGCCGTTGAGATAGGCAAGTGCTTTATCGCCGTCGCCAAGCATCGAAGCCATGCAAGAAGCAGAAGTATGCGCATAGCCCGCGATGCCACGCCCAAAGCTTCGCCAATGGCTAAGCGATTTTTCAATGAGTTGCCGATCAGCATCGGCTTCGGGAGTCAGGGTTCGCAGCGGATAAACCGCGATCAAGTGCGACCAGTGCCGATGACCACCTGTGAGAGCAACGTTGCGACCGATCATTCGCCCGGTCGCATTAACGTGAGCTGGCACCAATTTGGTTTTGAGCTCTTTCCAAACTTTGATCAAAGGCTCTTCGTCGGCGCTTATCTGCTTCTCTTCTGCCAGCTCGAGCAAACGAGCCACAGCCCAAGACAATAAATCGATATCGTAAGTGCAATCTCTTGCTCGGCGATACTCCGGACTGAAGGTCTCTGGTAAGTGATAAAGAC
>CAYSQZ010000027.1:0-9207 GCA_964433035.1 uncultured Pirellulaceae bacterium
AAGATCCAAGCGGCGCGACATCAGCGGTCGCCACGGTGACCATTACGGTCAACCCAATCAATGACGCGCCCACAACGACACCTGTAGTTTTGAGTTCGATCGCTGAAGACAGCCCGACTCGCTTGATCACTCAAGCTGAATTGCTTGCCAATGCAGGCGATATCGATGGCGACAACCTGACGGCTTCTGGATTGACGATCACAGCGGGCAACGGAACCCTTGTCGACAACGGCGATGGAACGTGGACTTACACTCCATCTAGCAACGACAACACCGATGTCAGCTTCACCTACAA
This sequence comes from uncultured Pirellulaceae bacterium, assembly GCA_964433035.1. Taxonomy (GTDB): domain Bacteria; phylum Planctomycetota; class Planctomycetia; order Pirellulales; family Pirellulaceae; genus Mariniblastus. The sequence goes on from CAYSQZ010000027.1 coordinate 296, forward strand.
CGTCACCGACGGCACCGACAACGTTGCCTCGACAGCAACGCTTGACATCACTCCAGTCAACGACGCACCGACAACAACAAATCCTGTCGTGCTAACAAGCATCGCCGAAGACAGCGGCCCGAGAGTCATTACTCAAGCCGAACTGTTGGTCAATGCAAGTGACATTGAAGGCGATGCTCTGACCGTCAATGATCTGGCAATCGCAGCGGGCAATGGAACATTGATCGACAACGGTGATGGGACATGGACCTTCACACCGGCGAACAACGATGATTCCAATGTCCGCTTTGCCTTCACAATTACCGATGGCACCAACAACGTGGCTTCCACTGCAACGCTGGACATTACTCCCGTCAACGACGCGCCAAACGCGAGTGATGACAGCTTCACGATAAACGAAGACACTCAACTGGTTATTGCGGCACTTGGCTTGGGTGTCACTTCCAACGACGACACAGACGATAGTTCAAGCGAATTGACAGCGATAAAGCTGACGGATCCGACCAACGGTACTGTTGAGTTGAACCCGGACGGCACGTTCACTTACACACCAAACCCCAACTTTAACGGTTCCGATTCATTCACTTACCAGGTTACCGATTCTTCGGGCGCAAGTGATACTGCAACGGTCCGAATCGATGTCAGCCCGGTCAACGACGCACCTGTCGCCCTGGATGATTCTTTCGAATTGAATGAGGGCGGCTCAATCGTATTTGGCCTTACTAACAATGACTTCGACATCGACGGCAACTTCACTCCGAACCAAACCACGGTCAACATCGTGACTGGCCCAACCAATGGAACGGCTTTCATTGACGCTGACGGGAACCTTAACTACGAGCATGACGGAACAGAAGCCTCCACCGACAATATTGTTTATCAAATTATCGACCAAGGCGGCTTGGTTGACACAGCGACTGTCACGATCACCGTCCAGCCAATCGACGACCCAACGATCCTCCAGGATGACGATCTGGGAACTATCAATTTCGGAGAGCAATTGATTATTAGTCCAATGGATATTCTCATTAACGACGCAGACGTGGACAGTGAATTTTCCCTGGAGAACATCAGAATTGTTACCCAACCAGACCAAGGCACTGTTGATATCCGCAATGGCCAACTGATATTTACCCCGGAGGACGGCGCATTTGGTGATATCGAATTCGAGTATCTACTGGAAGTCGATGGTCGCCAAAGCGAGACCGCCAGAGCATCTGCCAGGGTCACCCCGCCCCTGATAAATGTTGCTCCTGTTAACAATGAGCCTGTTGTTGAAGAAACTGCTGAACCAGAACCAACGGTTGAAGAGCAGACAGAGGAAGAGGAAGAGGAAGTACAATTGCAAGGCAGGGTCGTCAGCAATGAAAGCGATGATGACGACCTAATCGAACTTGGTGGTTCCAGTGCGGTTTCTAACGATATTTTCGATAATCGGATTCTTGAGTCTGTTGACAGCCTTGAAAACTCCGCCAGTGAAATTCTTTTTACATCGCAATACGCTGGCGCAACCTACTCTTACGCGAGTAGGCTGAACGATATTTCCCTGTTGAATCTAACGGGGACGGTTATCGCTGAGGCCGATAAAGTCAGTGAATTTGAAGCGACGTATTTAGCAGGCTTAGTCTGGGATGACCTGGATTCGGCGAAACAAAGCTACTTGCTGAATCGTTTGCAAATTGGTGTTCCGACGATTGTGTCGTCGGCCGCCAGCTTCCTGACCGTCGGTTACCTTGCCTGGGTTATTCGAGGCGGGGTTCTACTCACAACGTTTATGTCATCGGTACCTGCCTGGTCTTCATTCGATATCCTTTCGGTGATTGATGAGGCTGGCGGCGATGAGTCGATCGAAGAAATCGTCGATCAGTAGAACTTTTTGAGTACCAAACCGACCATGCGATGGATCACAACCAAAATTCGATTGACGATTGGACTAGTCGGAATTCTGCTGTTGGTCTACATGGCGGCGACCGTCATGAATCTGGTGCCATCGCTAGACGCTGCGAAGTACGAAAAACGTGCCGAGGTATGCGAGTCGATCGCGATCACGACGGCGATGATGTTGCAAGCGCGTCAGACAACGATGGTGCAAAACGCAATCGCTCAAACGTCCGACCGGAATAGAGACATCCAGACCATTGGTATTCGTAACGAGAAAGATCGTGTTATTGCACAGTCGCCGGGTCATGAAGAAGCCTGGCAATCTGAAGCGTTAACCGAGCTGGACCGCCAATCGATCAACCTACAAAGCGGAAACAATAACTGGGGCAATATTGAGTTCACCTTTGTCCCTGACTCGAAAACATCTGCCATAACTCCCTGGTCCAGACTGGCCATTTTTCTTGGCTCCACGACCTTCATTTTGTACATGATCTACCTTGGTGCGATGTTGAGCCAGCTCAACCCGTCCAAATCGGTTCCGCAGCGTGTACGCAGCGCGTTGGACAACCTGACCGAAGGTCTTTTGGTTCTCGACCGCAGCGGAAAAATTGCGTTGGCTAACCAGGTTTTCGGTCAATGCACTGAATTGGACACCGCCTCGCTGGTTGGACGTCAGCCTCATGAAATCATTGATTGGAAAGACCACGAAGGCAATCCGATCACCAACTTCCCTTGGTCCGAATCCTCTCAAACCGGCGAGCGTGTGCTTGACCGAATCATGACGCTGGAGCTACCACCGCTGGCGGACTCGGAGGAAGTTTTAGATGGCCAGCAAGAAGAGGAATTGGATGAAGAAGAATTACTCAAAGCATCCAAGCCGCGAATTTTGACATTCAAAGTAAACTGCGCTCCGGTCATGGCCCAATCAAACAAAGGGAACGGCGTTCTGGTTAGTTTTGAGAATGTAACCGAACTTGAGAATAGCAAAAATGCAGCTGAGTACGCCAACCAGGCCAAATCTGATTTCCTGGCCAACATGAGCCACGAGATTCGAACACCGATGAACGCGATTCTCGGATTCACGGACTGGCTGCAACGCGGACTGGCCGAAAACAAGGACGAAGAACAAGAATATTTGTCGACCATTCACTCAAGTGGAAAACACTTGATGGAATTGATTAACGACATCCTGGACCTCTCCAAGATTGAAGCTGGAAAAATGGAGATCGTGAAAGACAAGCGATCACCATTCAAAATCGTCAAAGACGTGACTTCGATTCTTAGTGTGCGTGCAGAGGAAAAGAACACGAAGCTTATCACTGAGTTTGTTGGTAAATTGCCATCTCAGATCGATACTGACGATGTGCGACTTCGCCAAGTGATCACCAACCTGGTTGGCAACGCGATTAAGTTTACTTCAGAAGGCGAAGTCAAGGTTTCAACGCGATTTATTGAACCCACAGATGAAGACGAAAAACCGATGCTGGAGTTCTCGATCACGGACTCAGGAATTGGAATGACCGAAGAACAGGTCGCCAAAATCTTCCAACCGTTCGTACAAGCCGACTCCAGCGTAACCCGAAAGTTTGGTGGAACCGGTCTGGGATTGACCATCAGTAAAAGGATCGTCAAATCTTTGGGCGGCGAGATTCGTGTTGAAAGTTCTCATGGGCAGGGCAGCACGTTTTCTTTCACCATCGAAACGGGTGACATATCCAATGTCGACCATATTGACGCCCAGGAGTACGCCGAAACTGCCAAAACCAAAGGCAAAGAGAAAGGCAGCGTTGCTAAACTTCCACCAGGAAAAATCCTGGTCGTCGACGACGGACAAGCGAATCGTCGGTTGATCAAACTGATCGTCGAAAGAGCTGGCTGTAGCGTAGACGAAGCCGAAAATGGTCAGATCGGATTCGAGAAGGCGACACAGTCCCACTATGACGTCGTTCTGATGGACATGCAGATGCCAGTCCTGGATGGATATAAAGCAACCAAAAAACTTCGAGACCACGGTTATACCAAACCGGTTGTTGCGTTAACTGCCAACGCCATGACTGGTGATCAGGAGAAGTGTGCCAAGGCAGGTTGCGATGGCTTCCTTGCCAAGCCGGTAAACATCGACAAACTGCTTCAAACCTTGAACGGTTACCTCGCTCATATTCCAATGCCGGCTGAAGACCAAACGCAAACCGAGCCAGAGGACGCGGTCAACGGTTCAAATGCGACCCAAGACTCCGACGAGTTCCAAACGTTACTGAACCAAAGCATGCTTGAGTTTCAAGCTAATTGGAACGAGGGTAATGAGCAGGGTATCATCGAAGTCGCTCAACGCCTCAAAGAAGCGGCTGCGATTAAGAACCAACAACCAATTTGCAGCTCTCTGGAAGAGCTAATCCAAAGTTGCCAGTCCGGTGACGTCGAAAAGGCAAACCAGGCGATGGGACAGTTCCTCGCGATTGCCAAAGACATTCTCTCGGCAGAAGAAGATGCTACCTCAAAAGCCGAATCCAGGGCAGAGTATCGTATCTTGTTCCAGCAACGGCTCATCGAATTTCAAAATGCCTGGGAACAAGGCGAAGACGCCCAGATGCTAAAAACTGCGAAAAGGTTTCAAGAGGAATCTTACGCCTGTGGTCAGGTTGTGATTGGAAACGCAACAACCAATTTGATTCAGGCATGTCATGAAAACAATACCGAGCAACTCAATAAAGCGATGGGCAGCTTCCTGGCAATTGCCCGAGATGAGATCTTGAAAATTCAGGTTGGCCCAGTCGTTCAGGAGTCTGATTCAGAAGCGGCTGCAGACGTCAACTGGATCCACTCGACTCTTCCAACCGACGAGATTGAATTTGCAATTATCGTGAAAGACTTCGTTCCCACGGTCCACGACAAACTGAGCCAAATGAAAGATTGCTTGGGCAAAAGTGACTTTGAAGAGCTTGCCAAGCTCGCGCACTGGCTCAAAGGTGCCGGTGGCACGTGTGGTTTCAATGAGTTCTACGAGCCTTCATTAGACTTGGAAAAATCAGCAAAGTCCTCTTCACTTGAGGCATCGACCAAAAGCTATTTGGAATTGGTTGATTTGGCAAAACGAATCTGGGTTCCTGAGATTTGCCGACAAGAATCCATCTAGGCACTGTTTGTTAAATGTGCGCAGAGCAAGCGCAAGCATGATTTCTGAAACCATGCCACGCACGGGTTGATTGATTGATTTTCTCCGCTTGCAACCAACCTACTCCAGCCGCTTCGCGTCCGACCCCCAGCAGAAGGGCAATATTGCCAAACGTTCAGTCTGAGTAGCAACTCAGATTATGCGCTCACCTGCATTTGTGAAAAATAACCCAGAACCATCCTATCTGGCAGCTTGGATCCACCCTTGCATTTAGCACAGCCCTTTCAGTTTGACAGCTTCCAAAAATTTTCCTAACGATCTTTATGATGTCGTCGGCAGTACGCAAGATTCGGTCAATAAATTTCGATGTAATCTAAATGAGCTCGGAATCTCCAACGGCGAGTGGGCCGTTTGGAGCCTTCTTTTCTACATCAATTCTCGACATTGCTTACCCTGTCGAACCTCGGAGACACTGATGGATCAGATATCCACCCCGCAACAAGACTCGCTTAAAATCGGTGCAACTCAACAAATTGCTGTGCCTGGCCAAGCAAATCAACAGGACTCCCCTGCTACGTTGAGAGCACAAGAAGACACGGTTTCGATAACTGCCCAACAACGGCAGCTTCGAAGTGCAAAGATCATGATCGTCGACGACGAAGATCTGGTTATTCGCGTTGTCCGTCGTTTCCTTTCGGCCGACGGCTACACCCAGTTCGTAACTCTATCCGACCCTCGCTTGGCTTTGGAAACGATCGCTCGCGAGCAACCCGATGTGGTTTTGCTTGACATCATGATGCCGCACATTACCGGTTTGGACCTGCTCAAAGTTCGGCAGAAAACCAACTCGCTTCAACACATCCCGTTCATTATTTTAAGTGCCAACTCGGAAAACCAGATCAAACGCGAAGCACTGAAAATGGGCGCGACTGATTTCCTCAGTAAACCGGTCGATCCAAGTGACTTGACGGTTCGAGTTCAAAACGCGCTAACCGTTAAAAGACACCACGACCATTTGCTAAACTACGCAGCCGAACTGGAAAGGCAAGTTAGTATTCGAACTGAGCAAATTGAGAGATCTCGTGAACAAATTATTCATTGTCTCGCTCGAGCGGCTGAGTATCGAGACAACGAAACGGGTGAACACGTTATTCGTGTTGGCAAGTATTGTGCAGTTATCGCCAAACAACTCGGCTTTGAGCCTAGATACTGTCGACAAATCGAACTGGCGGCTCAGCTTCACGACGTAGGAAAAATTGGTATCCCAGACTCCGTTCTGTTGAACCCGGGCAAGTTGAGCCACGAAGAGTTCGATATCATGAAGACTCATTGCGGCTTGGGAACTCAAATCATGGAACCGTTGGCCAGTACCGAAGGAGCTAAGGTCCGGGCTCACGCAGAGGTTGGCGGTTTTATCATGGATGGCGTCGACTCTCCGATGCTTGAGTTAGCAGTTGTAATCGCCAAAACTCATCACGAAAAATGGGACGGCACTGGTTATCCCAATCAACTTAAAGGCGAGAGCATTCCAATCGAAGGCCGCATTTGTTGCGTTGCCGATGTCTATGACGCGCTTTGCAGTGAGCGCCCCTACAAACCAAAATTTCCAATCAAAAAATGCCTGGAGATCATGCTGTCGGAGCGAGGTACTCGCTTCGACCCGATCGTGCTCGATGCCTTCTTTGACAAGATCGCCGAAATCGACGCGATTCGAAAAAAGTACGACGACACCGAAAAGGTCAAGCAGATGACGGCCCAAAAAGAGGCAGAAGCCAAACAGGCCGAAGAGCTATTGGCGCCGTTAGTTAAATAAAGGCTAACTCGGATAAAGGCTAACTCGGCTCCCGCCAATCGAGCAGTTAATCAAGGAGTTTAAATTAAACTACTCAGCTTTGAAACTACTCATTGGCCAAACACTCAAGCGCCATTTCGATCTCACGCCGGACTAGCTCATCGGTTTCGATCAACAACCGTGCATGGAGGCTTGGTCGTACCGTCTGGCCAGAATGCCGGCTCAACGCCCAGGCAACTGCTCCGCGAATCAATGGCTCGCAATCATTGAGCCCTTTATTGAGCGACTCGATATTTTCGGGTGAAGGAAAATTGCCAAGCGCAATTGCAGCATTGCGCAGAATTCCACGACGCTTGGGACGCCACAACGGGGTCTTGCGAAATCTAGCGCGAAACTGCTCGTCGTCGAGATCGAACAACGGCCTTAGCTGAATCGGATTGTGTTCGTCCAACGGAAAAAATTCCGGTTGCTGACTCAAAGGCGATTTGCGGTTCCATGGACAAACTTCCTGACATACATCACACCCCAGGATCCAGTCCTCCATCAGCGGTCGAAGCTCAACAGGAACCGGAGACCGATGTTCGATCGTCAGGTAGCTGATACACTTTGTCGCGTCGAGAACATGCGGCGCCACGAACGCATCAGTCGGACAAGCGTCCAAGCACGCGGTACAAGTTCCACAATGATCCGTCTGGATTGGATCGTCATACTCCAACTCGGCGCTGACAAGTAAAGCAGCGAGAAAAAACCAGCTCCCACCGTGCTTGTTGATTACCAGCGTGTTCTTGGCCCGCCAACCGATTCCCGCCAACTCAGCAAACTCCCGCTCCAGAAGTGGCGCCGTGTCGACAACACCCCGAACGCTTAACGATTCATCTTCGGACAGTACGAACTTCTTGAGCTGTTTTAGCTTGGCATGAATGACGTCGTGATAGTCCCCCCTGCCCCAAGCATACCTTGCAATCCGCCCGGTACCCGAACCCGATTCAGCCGGCGCCTGAGTTTGATAGTGCATACCCAGCATCACCAAACTCGTAACGCCGGGAAGCACCGACTGGGGGTGACGATAGGCCTCCTTCCGCTCCTCAAGATAGAGCATCTCTCCGGCGTAGCCCGCTTCTAACCACTGCAGAAATTGCCCAAATCCCTCCGGAGTCACAGCCGGGCAAACTCCAACGAGATCGAATCCAAGCCGATTGGCTTCGGATTTTATGGATTGTGTTAGTTTCGCCGGATTCATAGCCCAATTATCTCGGGGAATATCGTGCACGTCACTTGACTATTGCCTTGTAGATTTCCGGTTCGCATTTAGGGTGGTATTAAGACATCATTTTACATGCTTCAATGGAACTTCGAACTCCGTTGCCAGATGCATCACGATTCGCTTCAATGAAAGGTTTCCTATGAAACGCCTACTTACCATGGCTGTAGCACTTGCTGCCGTCGCTCTGTTTTCTCAGTCTGAAGTTCAGGCTCAAAATTTTAACCAAGGTTTCCAATTCGGTGCTGGACTTAACTCGGGATTCGGCGGCGGCTCTGGCTTTAATCGCGGATTTGGCGGATTTGGCGGATTTGGCTTTAGTCGCGGGATCCGCACTCGCGAAGACCTTCCGTACTTCGCAAAGTTCCCACCGGTATATTACAGCAACATCATCGCTCGACCAGTTGGCATCAGCCCCTTTGCGGCTCCTGCAGGTGTTCGACCAGTTGAATTGAATTACGCTCCAGTCAAGCGAGTTACCAAGAAGAACCCGTTTTACGAGGGCAGTGCGATTCCAGTTAAGACCGTCCCAGCTACTGAGTCACCGATTAAGCAAAAAACAACCTGGATTGCCAACCCATACATGGGATCAATCGTAGCCAACTGATCCGGTTCAGTTGATAGAACTTAACGTTTCATCCGAAGCGAGTCTTGAATCCAGTAATTCAAGACCGACGCCGCGCCATGCGCGGCGTTTTTTTATGCGCTGCCAAACTCTCAGCTGATGAACTGCATCGTTCACTGAACTGGATCGTTCACGAGATCGTCTTGAACATCAAGACACAGACTAAACTTCGATCAAAATGTGGCCGCACATCAAAGTTCCATGAATCTGAGTTTTGAATCACTCTCCCGAACAGGAAGAG
>CAYSQZ010000027.1:9307-10867 GCA_964433035.1 uncultured Pirellulaceae bacterium
GAAGAGATGGCCGAAGCAATGAACAGCTACGGAGGCCGAGTTACCGAGAAACCTGGAACTCCCACGTTCTACTTCGTGAAGAAAATCAGCGCCGAGGACCACGATAAACTGGTCGGCGAGGCGTTCGAGCAAGCGAAGTCAAAAGCCCAGCGTCTGGCTAAGGCAACCAATTTGGAGTTGGGAAAACTGAAATCGTGCGTCTCACGTAACGATATCGCCAGTGTGATGTCCGAGATGTACGGCAGCTACGGGTACGGCTCACGGTCATCAATTCCCACCGGTGGTGCAACCGAAGACGGCGGTTTTGAAGCGATCGGCAGCTCGCCAGCCAACATCGTTCACAAAGTCTCAATCGCGCTGATGTATGAGATCAAAGAGTAGAATCTATACCCGTTCAAGCCTACAGTCGCCTTTGGCTCGGCCAGAGGCGGCTTTACGGTTTGTCACGTTACTCGCCCTCGCTGCGCAACGTTTTTTCGCTTACTGCATTCTCATGAGCGATGTCTCCCTCGCGACCTCGTTTGCGGATATCCAACTCCTCGAGGCGTTCTTTGGGACCATAAACCGATAGCACGTCGCCGACATGGATCAGGGTTTTTCCGCTTGGACTGCCATCGTATTTTCCGCTTGCCCGGTGGATTCCCAATATCAAGACGCCCTCGGCAGTCAACCTCGAATCGCTAAGAAGTTTGTCAGCGATCCAATCGTCTGGCTTGACCTTAATCTCATAGACAACATAGCCGTCGGCCAGGTGAAGCAACGAAACGTAATCGCGGACGTCGATACTGGTCCACTTGGTAAGCGACCAGGCAATGACGTGCTCAATGGTTTGATCGACCCAACTCTGAGTCCCGATCACCCACAGCGCCATCAAAGCTGCCGAAAGCATCAGCGCTCGAATCCAACCGTTACCGCCAGACGGATCCTGCTGAACGAACGCCGCCATCATCGAAGCGATAACCACTGCGATACCGATGTTCCCAGTCAACATCAAGAATCCTAACACTCGACGGCGTACCGGATGATTGACGACTTGCTCGGACTCAGCCGTTGTAAACCCAACGCCAGTGTAGGCAGACCGGGCCTGAAACCGCGCCGAATCCTGCGACATGCCAGTCAGCGTCAACGCGACCGCCCCGATCCGGGTGACCAAAAGTGAAATCACCAGCGTCGAGACCAAAGTGATTAGTGCAACCAAGTCAATTTCCGACTAGACAATCGATCATCTCCGACAAAAACGTATCGGAGCTGAGTTTATCACCGGAATTAGAAATTCAACAATACTGATGTGGTTTCAAAACTACGTTGGTGATGAAAGTGGATGATTTTGCCGAGCGGAACGAAGTGGTGACCACCATGCCTACCTTAAGTCGACATTTTGCTCGGTGGTCAAGGCAACGTTTTCTGCGACATTACTTGCCGAAATAGGACTCGTAACCTCGTCCACTACCCAAAAACTCAGGTTCGGAATTTCAAGGCGCTAGAGTTTAAACGCTCAAAGGGGGTTCGTCACCGCATCATAGGAGCAGATCCAATCCCGTTGGGATTGTGTGCGTTGTG
>CAYSQZ010000027.1:10967-32970 GCA_964433035.1 uncultured Pirellulaceae bacterium
CATTGTCCCAAGGTTCAAGAACCTTGGGCTATTGATCCAACGCCGTTGGCGTAGACCAACCTAACCTACGTTAGAGTTCATTGGATTGGGTTTTCGACCCTACTTAGCCGAACGGATCTTAACGTACTTTTTCACCGGACTGGAAAGCTTGGCTCCGGGTTTACGTTTGCTCTTGGTTCGCTGAGCCGCCTTGGTTTTGGTTCCGCCTGAGCTCTTCTTGGAGAACCGCTCAGATTTGAACTCGGCGTTGTCGAACTTGGAATAACCCTGCGACTTACCGGCGGCATTGGATTTGTTGCGAGATTTGCGCTCACCGCCGGATTTCTGTTCGCCGTATGCCTTCTTTTCACGGAACGGCTTCTTCTCAACAGATGATGATTTCTCACCAGACGCTGAACTCCCACCAGACTTGGAATAAGACTTCTTTTCGTAAGGCTTTTTGCTGTACGGTTTCTTGCCGTAGGAACCACCGGACTTCTTGCCGTACCGATTGCTTCCGTTACCACGCGAATTGCGACCGCCATAACCCCGAGCGCCGCGCCCGCCACGATCCTTCTCGTACTTCCGATCATCCTTGGCGATGTTCAACTTTTGACCGCCGACAAAAACACCACGCAAATGCTGGATAACATCTTCCGGAATGTCTGCTGGCAGATCAATGGTCGAGAAGTCCTCGAACAAATTGATACGACCAATCATCGAATTGTCGATATCGGCTTCGTTGGTAACCGCACCCACAATATTGCCCGGTCCAATTTTGTGAGACCGCCCGACTTCGATTCGGTAGGTTTGCATTCTCCCACGCTGGCGATCACTCTTGGATTGACGTTCCTTCTTCCACTTAGAATGACTCGGAAGATCTTTGAGCAACAACGGATTGTCACCTCGAGCCATGACAGCCAACGCACTGGCGATCAACTCAGGAGTCATCTCTTTGTCAGCTTGCAAATCGGCCAACAGATTCGTGAAGAAACCAATCTGCTTGTCGGTGCTGGCCTCGACGATCGCTTGCTTGAATTTTTCAACCCGCAGAACATTGATCTCTTCGATCGACTTTTGTTTGAACAATCCAATGTGCTGATTGGTCGCCCGCTGGAGTCGGGTCAGCTTCCCTTTTTCCTTGGGCTCGACAAACAGAATCGCAGTTCCGGTCCGCCCCGCCCTGCCCGTGCGGCCAATTCGGTGAACGTAAGCTTCAGTGTCGTGCGGAAAATCGTAGTTGATAACGTGACTAATCCGTTCGACATCCAAGCCGCGAGCCGCTACGTCAGTCGCGACCACTACATTGATTCGGCCAGATTTAAGCTGGCTAACGGTTCGCTCGCGTTGGTTCTGAGCGATATCACCATTGAGCGCCGAAGCAATAACACCACGTTGAATCAAATGTTCCGATACGATTTGCGTCGCGTTTCGAGTTTTGACAAACACGATCACGCCATCGGTTTCTTCGGTTTCCAGAATCCGAGCCAGCCGAGCCAGTTTCTCGCGGCCACTGAGATGAATACAAGTCTGCTCAATTGAATCGGCCGTCGCAGAAGACCCTTTGATAACCACGTGCGCCGGATCGTCCAGATACTTTTGCGCGATTCGCTGAATCGGTGGCGGCAAGGTCGCAGAGAAAGTCAAAATCTGACGTTCGCCTGGAACCTGCTCAAGGATCCACTCAACGTCTTCGATGAACCCCATTCGCAACATCTCGTCGGCTTCATCAAGAATGAATGTACTAATTTGGGTGAGATCCAATGTGCCTCGGCGGAGATGATCCATCACGCGTCCCGGCGTACCGACAACAACCTGGACCCCGCGGCTCAAAGCACGGTTTTGCGTTTCGTAGCTCTGGCCACCGTAAATAGTCACCGCGCGAAAGCCACTGATTCCCGAAGCGTACTTTTCAAACGCTCGGGTAACTTGAATCGCAAGCTCACGGGTCGGCGCGAGCACCAGGACCTGTGGCTTCTTCTGTTTCATATCAAGGTTCGAAAGAATCGGCCAAGCAAACGCAGCCGTCTTTCCCGAGCCCGTTTCGGCTTGGCCCATCATGTCGCGACCGGACAAAATATACGGAACCGTCTGGGCTTGGATCGGCGACGGAGCCGTATAACCGGCTTTCGCGATTGCCTTAAGCACCTGAGAGCTCAATCCCATTTTCTGAAAGGGGTTTGGTGCTGTGCTTTTGGCAGCAGCCGGTTCTGACTTTGCTTCTTTGTCAGTCTCAGGTTTATCAGCTGCATCAGCAACCGGCTGGACTTTCTCGGCGACGTCGCTGGACGAATTAGCGACTGGTTCAGATTCGGAATTTTCTAAATCTGCTTCTTCCAGAGTCGAAACGGGCTCCTGGGCAGAAACCTCCACCGTCGGCGTTGTTTCGGCATCGCCGGCAACATCATCAGACGAACCAACAACAACGACTTCTACAGGGACCGATGCAGGCGCAGAATCAGCCTGAACTTCAACCGACGCCTGAGCGTCAATTTGTACGTCTACCTCGGGTAAATCAGAAGCTACCGATAGATCGGTAGCCGAAACATCATTCGACATTTAAAAACCATTCAAATTAAGTTGTCTTTGTTTGCACAAATTTGGCGTTTGCCAAATACGAGGAGCATCAATTGCTCCTTCTATTACCTAGCATTCTGTGGACTTGCCACAGAATCGCAGAGCCTCGAGCAAACATGACCACCTAACCAGAGTGGATTGCGAGAGACGCGTTCGGTACAAAATCGGCTGTCCGGTGGTTTTCAATCAATCTGACGATTGTTGACCTAACCCATAAACTGGTTTCACTCATTCCAGCAGCCAAAAATCAAACTGGCCGCTTCAGCAGCAAGCCAATGTTTGTTTGAACCAGAATATTCGCAGCCAGTGAGAAAGTTAACCCCAAAGCCAGGGAATTCGTGAAATATCCGATTCCGATCAGAGAAAAGCTCCGGCTTGGGAGCCTTATTTTGTTTTCAATTCGATTGCAACAACCGAGACAATCGCGTCGGGTGCCTTTGCGGGCAGGCTGACTACCAACCCGTCCTTACTACTGTCAAAGCTAAGATCAGTCTCTTTGTCGGCAAGCAAGTACGACCGCGAAACCTCAAAATCCTTGGTAGCGATCGTTAATTTTCCGTCGGACGGCCAATTGAATACATGGGCGTAGATCTTGCCATCTTTGCTTGTGAATCTCCCCCAATCAGGCTTTTCCAATGGGCTCGCTTGGGTGCCGTAGATACTTTCGCTGTTCACGTCCATCCACCGGCCAATGGCTTCCATCGACTTTACGCTGTTGGAAGGAATGCTACCGTCACCTTTGGGTCCGATATTGAGCAAATAGTTGCCTCCCTTGGAAACAATGTCGACCAGATTTCGGATAAGTTTTTCATCCGACTTCCACGCCACATCATGCTGGCTGTATCCCCAAGTTGTATTCATGGTCATACAGACTTCCCAATCGACTCCCGCCAAACCAGTCGCCGGTATGTGTTGTTCCGGAGTCGTAAAGTCCCCATGCTCGGGCTTCCAGGCGGCCAACTTTCCGTCAGAATCTTTGAGCTTGGGCATTTTAAACAGACGATTGTTACTCGCGATTTCCGGCTGGTGTGTGCGGACAAGCTTCATTAAATCGTCGGCGCGCCAGAATGGGCCTTGCGCTTTTGGTTTGGAATAGTCCCACCAGACAATGTCCACCTTGCCGTAGTTGGTCATTAACTCTTCGACCTGTTTGTGCAGATAATCAACGTAAAGACTATGGTCTCTTTCGCCGCTGGGCGATTCCTTGCCATTCAACGGGTGCGGAAGCCCTTTGGCATTTTTGTAATCGTACTGAGGATGATGCCAGTCAATTACCGAATGATAAAAGCCGACCTTCAGGCCTTCTCTTCGACAAGCCTCTACAATCTCCTTGCAAAGATCGCGGTCCACCATATCTTTGGCGTCGAATGTTGTCGTACTGGAATCGTGAAGGCTGAAGCCGTCGTGGTGTTTTGACGTGAACACCAAGTACTTACACCCTGCCTGTTTGGCTAGTTTAGCCCAATGCTCGGCGAAGCCCTGGGTTGGTTTGAAGTGCGGCTTGGCTTCTTTGGCGTACTCACCGGACTCTGCTTTGACTCGAAATTGCAGCCATTCCATTCCGCCGCGTTGACCAACCTTTTTCCCTTTCCAGCTTCCTGCCAAACCTGAATACAAACCCCAATGCACGAACATTCCAAATCGCGCCTCTCGCCACCAAGCCATACGAGCATCACGTTGCTCTGGTGTCTCTTGGACCGCCTGCCCAAAAGCGGTTGAAGCGAAGGTTATCAGGCATACAAATACGATTAAGGACTGTCGGATTGTGTTATACATTCTTAACGATTCTTGGTTGTGGTTTGGAAACAGTTCTTATCAGCTTAGCAATTCGTGGCGGTAAGGACTAATTTTTTTTCAGAGCAGACCAAGAGTTCACGACTTGCCGAGGACAGTATTTCAAAGAGAAAAAGCAGGAACCAAAGTTCCCGCCAGCAAACCGGCATCGGATCTACTCGCTCAACAACAGCTCGACCTTGTCGAGAATCGGTTTCGACTCATTTTTCGTCGTATCTTTCAATTTGACTTCGAATTGAAAACCGAAACCGGCAGGAAGAGACGAAAGATCCAGCTCAGCAGGCGTCTTGGAGACTTGCTTGGAGAAACCTTCGATGTAGTCGTAAGTCTCTTTGACCTTCGTCCACTCAGTCCATTTGTCAACGGTTTGATCATTGTCGGTGTCAACACCAACGCGGACTTCGACACCCTCGACCCAAGGGCCAGGGCTGACGAAGTCTTCGTTCTGTTGCGTCGCCAGATAAAACTTGCCCTCGGCGAACATGATGTCAGGGTCTGGGTGTCCCTTGCCGACATTGCCACACCACTTGAATTGCTTATCGATACTGTCTGAAGTAAACCAGCCCACGCTCATCTGCTTACTTTCTGCAGGATCAAAATCACAGAACAGGTAGTACTGGCCACCAATACTGATCGCCGCCCAGTCACCATAAGCATTCTGTTCTGGACTATGCACGTTGTACTCGGCAATGTTGGTTTTAAATCGTTCCGAATTCTCCTTGACCCAATGAGGATGTTTGTAAGTCTTTACTTCTCCCGTTGCCGTGGTGCGCTCATCGACTGGAGGAGCCAACGCTTTAAAATCCTTGACGCCATCGGGGCTAATCGCGTGAGCTGCCAGCGGCGAGTCCCAAGCGTGTTTTCGAGCGTTGATCGGACTCCAGTCTTCGAGAATCAGATGAAATTTTCCATCGAGATCGCGAATGATCGCACAGTCTGATCCGTGGGATGGATCTTCGTATGCCATTCCCATGTTCTCGCCAGGAATTCCATCGAAGAGGTCTGAGTCAACATAAACGTGCGGGTCCTGATCATTTGGAAAATCGTAATAGAAGTAGGCTTTTCCATCGGCGTACTCCGCTGTCGTCATCCATTTTGATTCTAGCTTGGTGATCGCCCCATGATGCACCCAGTTGACCATGTCCTTACTTTGCCAAGCGTGATAGCCGCCCAGCTTTTCTTTCAACCCGCCGGGAGCATCGAACTGATTCCGAAATCGGGTGGTTGCTAGCGGTATGTCAAAGTCATCCAACGTCGCTGGTTCTGACGTAAATTCAGGAAGCGGCGTTTGGGCGGCTTTGTTTTTCCCGCGACCCTTGTTTTCCCTTTCCTGGTAGCGACCAAACATCCAATAGTTATCCGGCCCGAGACTCAAAAACACCGGAGCGTCGCCAAGATTTACTGGCCCAATATTTCCTGCAGGCTCCCAGTTAAGCCACTGAGTCGATTGGTCCAGGCGAATCGACTTGGCCGAACGCTTGGTATCGTATCGCTTGAGCACGCTCGTCAAAGTCGCTTCGGCCTGAGTTGGCGTGGCTTGGCCACCCTTGATCTCCAACCCTTGTTTCTGAGCGATACTTTGATTCCAGCTTTCATCCGAATCGATCAACCAGGAATTGCCCGCTTCTGAGGCTTGCCCTGAATCATTGTCAGGGGCCGCGATAGACACGGCAACCATACCAGAAACTGTGAGCGTGATTAAAGCCAAGACAAGCGGCTTGGTATTTGATACAAAACGTCTGTTTTTCATGGGGAACTCTGGTCAAGAATTTTTCCGAAGCAACAGAGATTATACCCAGACTTGTCGTCAAAAATCTACAAACCTGTGGCTTGTTTTAGATTATGAACCTGAGGCTTTCGGCCCAACTGCTCAGTTATCTCTTCCCATTTTTTTGAGACCTCTTCGAGCGCTTCCTCTGCAGCCAACTTCCCCGCAACGCATTTCCGGACCCCTTCATCCAAAGCGTCAAAATACTTTTGGTGACCTGGAATCCGCGGAAAGATAATTGCTTGAGGGCGATCATGGCTGGCCGCGACGACATCGGCAAATTGGTCCGCAACATCGACCGGGATGCTTTCGCCAGTCCATCTGGATACGTTACCCAAATGACTCGCCCGAAACGGACCAACCTCGGGTGACTCCGTCATCGTCAGCAAACTGATTTTTTTGCTACAAAGCCAACTCAGAAAATCCCAAGCCGTCAGATCGTTGGCGCTCGACGCGGATACCGACCCGATCAATCCGCCGTAGCCAATCGTATCGGTTTGCAATTGTTCATCGTTGGACCGCTTGGCCCAGTTTTTTGTCCGTGAATCGAACCAGCGATCGCTCCCCGGCAAAGACACAATCATCGAGATGGGATTCTCTTCAAGTTCTTGTTCGTCGGAAGCTTCAGCGGAATCCTGATTCGCTTCTTCGGCAAACCCGAGTGCCGGCCAAGTCACCGCGATCGAAGATTCGCCGGAGGCAGCAAGTCGATAAAGCTCTTGGGGATCGAGCTTCAAAGAACGCTGCGAAGCTATCGACTTCAATTGCTCTAACGATTCCACAAACGGCGGCAGGCCAATCAGAGGTTTCATTGTTCTCCGATCAAGCACAACCGACAATCGTCCTCGCAATGCGATCTCTGGAGCGGCCCTGGCGAGAAAGGTGTGCGCCGCCCAACCGGGGGCCAACGCCAAATCGACTTTGGGTTCCAGTTTCGAATCGGTGTTCAGCTTCAAAACGCCATCCAGTTTTTCAAGACAGCGGTCCATCTCCTCCCACATCAGCGGCGGCTCAAGCTCAGCAGACTGAAACAGGTTTCGATTGCAGATCATCGAGAAACACGGCGACCCCAGCGGCAAGGCCCAGTTCTTATTGTCGTGCCGAACGACAAGTGTCCTGAAGTGCTTGAGCAATTCGTTTTTGTTGACTTGATCGCTATTCCAAACATCTCTGGGGACTTCAAGCAGCCGCTGGCGAGGGACCAAATCGCCAAGCATCGAAGGCGGATAGATCAACACATCAATGTCGTCTGGAAGTCTAAAGTCTGAAGATATCAAATCGCTGACGGATAGATCAACAACTGTAATTGCACCGTCCTGCCGCGCCGCCCATTGTCGCTTGATTCGCGGCCCCAACTGATCATCGCCCACAACCAACAACTTTAGTGGGTCAGGGGCAACAAACTCAATCGCGGCTTGGTCGGCTTGATTATCAGTTTCCGTTTTGGATTTAGAACAACCCAGAGCAAGACAACAACTCAGCATGGCTGGAATGGCGACCAGCAGCAGTAACCGCAACACTTTCCCGGAAACCAGATTCGTGATCATTAGTTGCTTGGCCATTTCAGGATTCAAGATTCTTGATTTTGTCGACGCGTCGAGCATGACGACCGCCTTCGAACTCAGCCGCCAACCACGCCGTCACGATCCGTCGATAGTCTTCGGGATCGAACTCATTCCCGGCCAAGCACAAAATATTGGCGTTATTATGTTGCCGACTAAGCTCGGCAGTGGGAACGTCTTTGCAAAGCGCCGCTCGAATCCCAGTGACTTTGTTGGCAGCGATTGATACTCCAATCCCGGTTCCGCAAACCAGAATTCCCAACTCGGATTGGCCACCAATGACCTGATCAGCAACGACCGAAGCAATGTCAGGATAGTCAGTCGACTCCTGACTGAATGAGCCCTGATCATCTACTTGATGGCCGCATTCTTCGATCACGCGGGCCAGAACCTTTCGCTGCTCATGGCCTCGGTGGTCGCTACCGATCGAAACACGAATAGATTTTTCGGCTGAAGAATTCATCTCAAAACTCGCAATAAGAGTAAGCGGTAGCCATGACTTAAAACTAGTAACCTTTTAACATACGGCCCAATCCAAAAAATGGATCGCGCGATTAGCTTAAATCGAATTCATCGACCCACTGGGCGAGATTCTCATCGATTTGTTGTGCACAGGCCTGATACACATCGACCGGCGCCCCGATCGGGTCACTGACGTCGGCGCCGTCACGTCGAACCGTTTTAGTTCTGGATTCCAAAGTTGGCCAATGCGAGATCAAGGCTTGTCGATGTCCGTTGGTCATTGTCAGAATAACATCTGCAAACTGAGCCAATTGACCGGTAATCGGCTGACTGGCGTGGCTGGAGATGTCGACGCCCAGTAAGTTCATCACCTCGACCGCTTGAGCGGCTGCTGGAGAACCGGGCATCGCAGCGATGCCAGCCGAAAGAATCGAAACACCTTGCTGCTCAAGCGTATCAATCTCGCATCCAAGTTTGCCTGCCAACCGCTTTCGCAGCAGCCCCTCACCCATGGGACTGCGACACGTGTTGCCCGTGCAAACGATCAGCGCAATGAAACTCTTTAGTTTTTCGATCGTGGCTTGGTCAACAACACCTTGACGCAACATTGAAATCCCCGCCTCATCAACCTTGACGACCGAAGAAGGCTTTCCGAAATTCGTGGGACCGTCATCCAAAATCAAGTCGATTTGATCGCCGACCGATTCTATGACTTGCTGACCGTCGATTGCCTCAGGCTGGCCAGATAGATTTGCACTGGTCAACACGATGGGGCCGGCACACAGTCGCATGATCTGCAGCGCGGTTTCATGAGCCGGCACGCGCAAGCCAACTGTCCCCGAAGGAATGGTCGCATTTTGGATAATTGGATCCAGCCGATGAATCACGCTGTCGGGATGTTTTGCGTCGAGTACTAACGTCACGGGGCCGGGCCAGCTCCGCCGCGCCACGCGCCGCGCCAACGTTGACATGTCAGGAACATAGTCCAACGCTTCATCGAGACTTTTGACCGCATAGGCCAGCGGGGTGTCTTTGGAGCGACCCTTGATCTCAAACAAACGTTCAACGGCCTGAGGATGAAGCGCACTAGCCGCCAGACCATATACCGTTTCAGTCGGAATCGCGATTACCTTGCCAGCTGAAAGCGCCTCCACTGCGCGATGAACCACATCGCGACGGTCTTCTTCACTCTTAAGATCGATTATGACGGCAGGCATATAGTCTTTTCAATTTAGCGACAAACCACAGTTTAAGGGCAAAGGACCGGTTGACCTGAGTCATTTTCGCCGCAAGCGTTTACCAAATACGTTAAAATAACTATACCGACGGCTGTCCGAAACGGTCAAGTAGCAACGTCAAACGAGCCAACAGATTAAGAGCTTGATGTCGTCGTAAAGAGCTTGATGTCATCGTATAAGCTTAAACTTAAACTGAAACCGTAGTGCTCAAAGTATGCGGCAAGTTCAAACCCCAGATTAACCAGACAACTACGGACGACCATGAAGCGGTTTCCCAGCCACCTTTATCAAACCAACGCACGACTGATGTCGATCGAAAGGTTCGCCTTGGTTGCGCGGTCGCGCCTGGTTCGAAATTCTCTCAGACTGACCGCAAGCCTGGTTCTGGTAGCTCTGGCGTTGTCGCTTGGCTGCACCAAGTTCCCCGGTAGTCCCGCTGAAACCTCGTACGTCTGGAGTCGGAAAGGCCTCGACGACGGACGTTTCATCAAGCCACGCGCCATCGCGATCGACTCCAAGGATCAAATCTTCGTCGTTGACAAGACGGCTCGCATCCAAGTCTTTGATCGAGACGGTAGATTCATTCGCAATTGGCGAACACCGGAATGCTACAGCGGCAAACCTTGCGGACTGGCGATCAGCCAGAACAACGAGCTGATGGTTTGCGACACGCATTACTTTCGCGTCTTGTTTTACAGCGAGCAGGGAGAACTGCTTCCCGATCTGACGATCGGCGGTGTCAACGGTCGCGGTCCAGGCGAGTTTGGTTTCGTCACCGACATTGTGCAAGATTCCAAAGGGAACTTCTACGTTGCCGAGTATGGTGACTTCGATCGAATTCAAAAGTTCAATCCTGATCGGGAGTTCGTCTATCAATGGGGCGAGCACGGCGAAGCCCAAGGGCAGTTTCAACGGCCTCAAGGATTAGCGATCGACGAAAACGATCATTTGTGGGTTGCCGATTCAAGTAACAATCGCATCCAGATTTTTGATGTCTCGGGTGATGAACCGTTGTTCATTAAGACTTGGGGCCAAGCGGGCTCGCAGGTCGGTTGTTTAAGCTATCCGTACAATCTGGTTCTCGACGGCCAGGGGCACGTCCTGATTTGCGAATACGGCAATCACCGAATTCAAAAGTTCACACTCGATGGAGAGTCAGTTGGCATTTGGGGATCAGCAGGCCGCGAACCTGGGCAGCTTCACCATCCCTGGTCGCTCCGCCAAGACAGCACCGGCGATTTCCACGTCGTCGATGCCCTCAACAATCGCATCCAACGATTCGCGTTTTGATCCAATCCCTTTGGGATTGTGTGCGCTGTGTGCCCATTTCCCCAAGGTTCAAGAACCTTGGGCTATTGATCAAACGCCGTTGGCGTAGATTGGCCTTGCCAACTTGGCCAAAGGCACACTGGCCGAACATGGATTTCGCTTGCCAACCGCTTGCGACTGACGGCGGTAGAACGCGAGCTTTGTAGTACGGTAGTTATTCGTAAGCATCGGCCCGGGTATTCCAGTATGGCCACTATCGGTATGCTTTTCCGCGCTTCCTCGTTCGAAAACCCCAACGGGGTTTAAACATTAGCCCAGGGTTCTTGAACCCTGGGTTTTGGATATTCATTCACTCAAACCCCAACGGGGTTTCGTCACCGCATCATAGGACCTGATCCAATCCCGTTGGGATTGTGTGCGTGCCGTGTCCATTTCCTCAAGGTTCAAAAACCTTGGCTATTGACCAAACGCCGTTGGCGAGATTGGCCTTGCTGCGCTCAACAGAATTAGAGAAAGACGGTCTGAGTTTGGCGATACGTCCTTTTCATGCTTGCACTCGGTGACATTCAGCAAAGGGCCTATGACTCCAGCCCGACTAACTTAAAAAGGGCAGATCACCGGCTACTTTTTACGTTCGAAATATCCTGACAACAAGTGGCTTCGTCTTTTGCTCTTGGAGCTGGCAAGTTATCGTAGACAATTGGGAAACTATCAATTAACGCAGGGCTTATTGGTCTAAACAAATGGGAAAAGAAAACGAAGCACACTGGATCGGATTTGATCTCGGTGGCACAAAAATGCTCGCGGTTGTTTACGATTCGAACTTCAAAAAGATCGGCAAAGCGCGAAAGAAGACCAAGGGCCGCGAAGGCATGCAGGCCGGCTTGAAGCGAATCAACTCGGTCATCAAGGAAGCTCTCGAAGACGCCGAAATTTCCGCCAAGCAGGTTCATGGTTTAGGCATCGGCTGCCCGGGTCCTCTAGATCTTAAAAAACGCCGCATTCGAATCGCACCCAACCTGGGCTGGAAAGACGTTCCAGTTGCCGATTCCATTGAAAAGGAATTCGGATTTCCGGTCGCCATTGCCAACGATGTCGATGCAGGCGTCTTCGGTGAATACTCGTTTGGCGCCGGCAAGAACGCTCGCTGCGTTGTTGGCATTTTCCCAGGCACCGGCGTCGGTGGCGGATGCGTCTACGAAGGAAAACTGTTCCGAGGAGCAAATTGCACCTGCATGGAAATCGGACACATCCCGATTCTTCCAGCTGGTCGACTTGACGGTGCCGGGAACTCCGGTTCGCTCGAAGGTCTGGCATCAAGGCTTGCGATTGCCAGCGATGCGGCCGGCGCTGCTTACCGGGGTCAGGCACCTCACCTGCTCGAAAGTGCCGGTACCGATCTCTCGGAGATTCGCAGTGGAGCTTTATCAGAGTCAGTCAAGAAAGGTGACAAAGCGGTTGAGCAAATCATTGAGAAAGCCTGCGACCATTTGGCTTCCTCGGTCGTCACCATCGTACACCTGCTTGCCCCGGACGTGATCGTTTTTGGCGGCGGGCTGATCGAAGCCATGCCTGAGGTCATGCTGCCTCGAATTGAAAAGAACGCCAGGCGCCGCATCCTTCCAGCGCTGGTCGACGTTTTCGAGATCAAAGAAGCCAAGCTCGGCGACGATGCCGGCGTGATGGGCGCAGCCGCGTTGGCCAAACAAATGGTTGAGGAATCAAAGAAAGATTAGGCTTTGCCAAAGACGCCTTTGGCTCCGAGGATGTCATTTTTCAAAACGCCTGGAACAATAACTGCAAATGAAATGGTAACCCGAAGCGTCAGCGAGGAGCCTTAATGATCCGCAATATTCCTCGCTTACTAGGAAAATTCATGCTATGTCGTAACCCGAAGCGTGAGCGAGGGATCGTCCCTCACTGACGTTTCGGGTTACCATAAGCGCTGTAACAACTTGCGGCGATCCGTGAAATTTCCTGTTACGCATCGGGTTACCAATTAAATGACAGCCTCTCCGCGAAAGATGCGTATAGCGTGCTTCTTTCGCGGAGTGAAAGTATTTCGACTTTCTTGACGGCTGGATTTTACAACTGCCCGACCACTGAAAAAAGTAAAACGCAAATGAAACGAGATTCGGTTTACGGCGCTAAAGAACAAACCGGCCCCAGAATGGTAGCGGTGATCGATATCGGCGCGTCTTCACTGCGGATGCAAATCGCTGAGATCCTGCAATCAACTGGCGAGATTCGAAAACTCGAGTCGTTCTCCCAGGCCGTTAGCGTCGGCAGAGATTCGTTCACGACAGGCCGAATTGGAAAATCAACAATTGAAGACTGCGTTCGTGTTCTCCAAATTTACCGTGACAAACTCAACGAATATGGGATCACCGACCCCAGCGAAATTCGTGTCATCGCCACCAGCGGCGTTCGAGAAGCCGCAAATCAACTGGCGTTTAGCGATCGCGTTTTCGTGGCAACGGAGTTTGAGATTGAGCCGTTCGACGAAGCCGAGTTGCACCGGGTAACCTACCTGGGCATTTTGCCGTTTTTGAAGAGTCACCCAAAGTATTTTTCCAAGCCAACGATTGCCTTCGAAGCCGGAGGTGGCACGTCAGAACTGCTTTTCCTTGATGGCTTGGATGTTCTTTACTCGCGGACCTACCGACTGGGGTCGCTTCGTTTGCGGAAGTCGCTGGAAGAGTACGACGCCTCGATCGCCCGCTCACGTACTGTGATGGAAGTCCAAATTCGCCAGAAAATCGAGGACTTCAAAAACAGCACCAAAGACGCGTCTCCCAAAAACTTTCTTGCCATGGGCGGCGACGTTCGCTTCGCTGCCAAAGAGATCAAGCACAAACCTGTTGGTGACGCACTGGTTGAGTTAAAACTTGAGTCGCTATCCCGATTCACTGAAAATGTGCTCGCGCAGTCACCCGATTCGCTCGCCACGAAATATCACATGAGCCTGCCAGATGCAAAATCACTGGGCCCTGGCTTGTTGATTCAACTGATGTTCGCCAAAGAACTAATGGTCGACAAATTTCTCGTGGTCAACGTAAACTTGCGAGACGGACTGATCAAGGAAATGGCACAGGGCAAGGCTTGGGAAAGTTCCATCCAATCACAAATCACCCAGTCGGCGATTCGAGTCGGAAAACGATACAAGTTCAACGAAGCCCATGCGTCTCACGTCGCCAAACTGGCTTGTGATCTTTTTGATCAACTTATGCCGTTTCATCGGCTTCCGCTTCGGTTCCGAACGATTCTGGAAATCGCTTCGATACTTCACGAGATCGGCTATTTCGTAAACGTAAAATCAAGGCACAAACACTCGGCCTTTCTGATTGCAAACTCGGAGTTCTTCGGAATTGGGGCGCAGGATCTGGAACTCGTATCACTGGTCGCCAGGTATCACCGAGGGGCGCCGCCTTTGCCTCGTCATGACAGTTATGCCAAACTCGATCGTTTCAAACGAGTTGCCGTCTCCAAACTAGCCGCGATCCTGCGTGTCGCCAAAGCACTCGACTCAAGCCGACAACAACGCATCAAAGAAATTCGCTGCGAAGACAAGCAGACTTTTGTTGAGCTATCGACCCCCGACGTCGAGGAAATCTCGATGGAGCAATTGGAAGTACGACAAGTCGGCCAACTGTTCGCTGATATATTTGGAAAAGAGATTGTCCTGGAAACGGCAAGCAACCGATCATGAAAAAAACAAAGTCGCAATATTTCAACCGCGAGTTAAGTTGGCTCGCATTTAACCAGCGGGTTCTCGATCAAGCCAGTCGTGATGTCCATCCGTTGCTTGAACGAGTCAAATTCGTTGCGATCTGCGCGGCCAACCTGCACGAGTTTTTTATGGTTCGTGTCGGCGGTCTGGATATCGTTGCCAATTCATCCAACGACATTGTTGATATCGCCGGCTGGACCGCAAACCAACAGCTTGAGCAGATTCGGGCTCGCGTTCGTGAAATGAACAAAGCCCAGTCCAACTGCCTGCTGCGAGAGCTTGAACCCGAAATGGAGAAGCATGGTATTCATCGGCTGCGAGTAGGAGACGTTTCAGAAGCCCAGCGAGAAGTCTTACTGAAGCGATTCAAAGACGAAACCATGTCGATGATTGCGCCGATTGCCGTTGATGATGCTGAGTCGTTTCCCATGCTTTCGGGAGCCAGGCTGTGCATGTGCGTGCGGTTGAAAACTGACATCGGAGCCCAACTCGGCCCGCCCACCGAAAAGACCGAGTCGCTGGAAGAAGCCGCCGATCGACGCGCCGACCGGTTTGTGTTGCTTCCCTTTAGCCGTTCGCAAAAACGGTTCTGGACGTTACCCAGCGATTCAGGCTACCAGTACATCCTGTTTGAAGATGTAGTTTCGATGTTCCTCTCCGAATTTTTTGGAGAGCAGCTGATCATGGAGGCTTCGGTATTTCGAATAACCCGCAACGGCGATGTGGCGTTGGTTGAGGACGAACGATCAGATCTACTTTCGGGCATGCAGGAGATGCTTGATGCGCGGCGTACCAGCCGCTGTGTTCGATTGGAGCTTTCCGAAACGACCAGTCTCGAGATGATGGAATTCCTGCAAGCTGCAATCGATGTTAAACCCAAAGACACGTATTTGATCGAAGGACCGCTGGCGCTCTCAGACTACTTTGCACTGGCGGGCATCCAGGGATTTAAACAGCTTCAGGACAAGCCGTGGCCTCCTCAACAATCGCCCGAATTTTGTGACGGCGGCAATATCTTTGACTCCATCAAAGCAGGTGACAAGCTCCTCTATCATCCGTATCAATCCTATGATCCAGTCATCGAATTTGTTCAAGCGGCAGCCAACGATCCAGATGTGATTGCGATCAAGCAGACGCTATACCGAACCAGCAGCGACAGTAAGATCGTCAAAGCCCTTGAACAGGCGGCGGCCAAAGGCAAGCACGTCACGGCGATCGTCGAACTCAAAGCTCGCTTCGATGAGGAAAGAAATATTTATTGGGCGCGGCATCTAGAGGATGCCGGCGTCGACGTTATCTACGGCGTTCGAGGATTAAAAACTCACGCCAAAATGTCGCTGGTAGTTCGGCGCGAGCCCACTGGGATCAAGCGTTACATGCACTTTGGTACTGGAAACTACAACGAAGCCACCGCCAGAATCTACAGTGACGTTAGCCTGTTCACCTGTGATGAGCAGATGGGCTACGACGCAGTTCAGTTCTTCAATGCGATTACCGGGCTGTCGGTGCCGCATACGTTGGGCAAACTGGTTGCGGCTCCAATCAATTTGCGGGAGACACTCCTGGAAATGATCCAGCTTGAAACTGTCGCAGCCCAAAATGGCAACTCAGGTTTTATCCGCGCCAAAATCAACTCGCTGGTCGACAAAGAGATCATCGATGCGCTTTACAAAGCTTCACAAGCCGGCGTAAAAATCCGACTTAATGTTCGTGGGATTTGCTGTTTAATTCCAGGCAAGAAGGACCTCAGCGAAAACATCAAAGTGATCAGCGTCGTAGACCGACTGCTGGAACACGCTCGAATATTCCACTTCGGACACGGTGGAGACGAGCCTTTATTTATCTCTTCAGCCGACTGGATGGGCAGGAACCTTGATCGCCGTGTCGAGTTAATGATTCCAATTGAGAACGCCAGCGGAAAGGCTCGGCTAGTTCGAATCCTTAAGTCATACTTCGAGGATAATTTCAGCGCGATGGAGTTGCAGACCGACGGGACTTATCAACCAGTCGCCAAGAAAAAGAAAAAGGGCGTTAACCGGAGCCAAAAAAATCTTTACGACGAAGCCTGTCAACTGCACGCCGCCCACTCCAACCCTCAATCAACCGTCTTTGAGCCGGTTCGCGGGGGCGGGGATCGATAACGCTGCGTCGCGGAGTAGTGACGGCAAGGCCCTAGCCGCCGGTGCGTTGATGGCACGCAGTACGTAGTAGCCAGTACCATATGTGGTACGGAGTACGAGTGGTCGTGATATGTTGATGCAGCTTTGACGGTTGGGTACCCAACTCGCTGCCAGTGATTAGAACTTACGGAAATCGTCGGCCACGAACGCGAATTGAGACATGACAACATCTAACCAAAAAAGGATTGTGGGATTTCAACATGAATAGTAAGAAACTTAAAACGCTTGTGCTCATCGGCGTGATTGCTGGAGTTGTTTGTGCCATATCCAAGCTTGGTTGGGAGATTCCTTTCCCGCCCCGAACACCGGCGAGAGACGAGACCAATCCTCCGCAACAGCTATTGCAGCAAATGGGGATGTCGCACGAACTAACGCACACGACTTATTCGTACAACGGAAATCCACGTCCTATTGTGGCATTCTTCATGCACTTTGGATTCAGCATTACCTTCGCCATGCTCTATGTTCTGGTCGCGGAGGTGTTCCAGAAGATTACGATATGGCAGGGAGCACTCTACGGCATCTTCATCTGGGCGTTTTTTCATGTGCTCTTAATGCCCGCGTTGGGCACGGTGCCCCCTCCGTGGGAGCAGCCGTTCGCCGAACATTTCTCAGAAATATTTGGGCATGCGTTCGTCTTCTGGCTGGTGGAAATTGTCCGGCATGATCTGAAAAATCGAATGCTCACGCCGGAGCCTGCGGTCACGACCTGAGCCGTGTCTGGTTCCTATAGCTTTGCTCCAAACAATTAATAGTTCCCTCACGTATCAACACGTATTCTATCACGCTAAAATTCGTGTTCATTTGTCTGATTCGTGGCTTGTTTTCCTCTTCTTCGATCCAAGACAGGTGCCAAGCCTACGCCCGCCGGCTTGGCGTTGTTGCCAGTCGCCGAATTGGACATTAAAAAACTGACACAGAGAAAATTCGCGATCCAACCGCAGCCATCTTGTCAGTTTTGTCGCCCCAGCAGGAGGCGCCAATTGCTCCGGTTTCAATCATCCAGCGGATGAGGCTTTGCCACTTCTTCTGCACGAGCCACGTCGGCCTGCTTGATCTTATTCTGATTCTCTTTTCCAGAAATAAAATCTGGCTCACCGGTAACCACAACCGTCCCAGCGATCATTCACCAAGTCGTTTTCGATCGGGCCGGAGACTGGCGACGGCAAGCTCAACTAATGGCATGAACGGAAACCAAAACAGAAAGTTACGAAAGATCGATTCCTTAACCCCAGCAGGCACACCATCTTTTTCGCGAACTACGCGACAGGGTTTGACCGAACCAGCGTTGGCTGTTCTGGCCCGCGCGGCGTACAAGACGTTGGGGCTGGAAAGTTACTTCACGGCCGGTGAAAAAGAAGTGCGGGCGTGGACGATTCCATCAGGAGCAACCGGACCTGAAGCGGCGGGTGTGATTCACACCGATTTCGAAAAAGGCTTCATCCGCGCCGAAGTCTATACGCTAGAAGACCTAGAAGAATATGGCAGCGAGCAAGAAATCAAGAAGGCGGGAAAACTACGCGTCGAAGGCAAGGCTTACGTGGTTCAGGACGGTGATATCTGTCATTTTCGAGTTGGTTAGAACCGAAACTACTGTCCGCAGTTGCGGCACCAGAAAACCGGTACTAGCGCACAAACGGCTAACGGGCTGAAAGTGATGCAATGTGCGAAAGCAGTTGACTCTGTTAACCGTTTTGGCGCTAGCCCAATGAATGGCACTCACTTTATGTTCGCCCACACGTACCTGTTACTCTCCCATTGGGAGAGTCGGAGTGGCTCCGGAGAGGGCTTGTTGAGCGTGGGTAAAGCTGTTGATTTACCCTCCCCGTCGCCTAGGCTCCGACCCTCCCGCGAGCGGGAGGGTGACATAATCGGTTTCAGCGACCCGTGTTGGGTACTCCTTATTCTAAAGTGAGTGCCATTGGGCGCTAGCCACGGTTCCTTCCCTACTGGAATTGCCAGCTTTGTTTCTGGAGCATACTTTCACAAAAAAAGCTGTGACCCTCGTTGAGTCACAGCTTTCGAAATCAAAATGTTTAGCAACAAAGAGTCGCAAAGCGAGGCTTAGCTACGGCGGCGGCGAAGGAATCCGCAACCTGCAAACGCTGCCAACAGGCTCAGAGAACTTGGCTCTGGCACTACGGCGCTAATCGTGATCGTAGCGATTCCGTTGGCGTACAGATCAGGGTTGTTGAAGTCAAAATTCGCCGGTACACCATCGGGACCGAGGAGAGCTGCGTTGGCGAATCCAGCGAACGGGTTGCCAGCTGTCGATACCAACGAAACAACGCCGTTCTCATCAGCACCTTGGTTGGGGCCAGTTTGCCCGCCACCGAGACCGAAGAAAGGGGCTCCGTTAGATCGGGTTAAAATAGAAACCCAATGGGACTGTCCACCAATAAACCATGAAACCACCAACATCAAAAACTACCTCGCGTTTCGTATCGCGAATCCTAGATCGAACCGCGACTCCGATATACGTCATTGGAAACGACTACGTGGTTACGTATGCCAATGAGGCCTGCTCGCAGTGGGTGGGAATTGAGCTTGAACAATTGATTGGCGCCAAGTGCGTTTTCGCTTCTCAATCTCACAACGAGTCCAATGACGAACTCAACCAGCGCCTTCAAGGACTCTGTCCGCCCCCAACGTTCTTTGAAACTGATGCCAGTGCCCAGCACACGCCAGAAGTTTCAAGATCTCCTGAAGGCGGACTCAGCAACACCAACGATTCAAACGCCGCCGATTCAAGATGTTTAGTTTCAACAATCGATCAAAATAAAAAGACGGTTTGGCGACCCCCACCACGGTGCGCTGCGCCGTTGGCGACGAAGATCCGATTGATCTGATCCGTCATTTTGTTTCCGCAGCCCGCGGAACGATCGACTTGGTCCACCCCGACTATTCTGCCCAATTCATGGGCGAGTCCGAAATCCGATCTCTGATTCGCGATCGTTACGTGACAGGCCACGCGGCTCACGTCGACGAGCAGTTAGCTCGACCGTTGGTATAAGCCAGCCAACCTTAATTGAGATCTAAATCTTCCTAAGCTCTTTTGCGTCTCGCAACTACCGCAACACAACCCACCATCAACACAATGGCTGATGAAGGTTCAGGAATTACTTCCAACGTTGCAGTCCCAAATGTTGGAGTAAGAGCATTGGCAGGCAGTTCAATAAAACCAAGTTCACCCAAACCAAAACTGAACTCAGCGGTACCTGTTCCAACGATGTCGAAGTCCACTCGAGCCAACAAGAATGAGCCATTGAGGCCCACTGTAGAGTCGAAGTAGGGGTCAAACTGAACTAACGCTTGGTCAATTCCAAAGTTAAGGATTGACACTGAAAACAGATTGCCTTCCGACCCATCTGCTTCAACTGTTAGATCGAACCTATCAAACCGCGCCCCGATGGCGGCGGATAAATTGAACGTCTCTCCGCCCGTAATACTAGCCACACTTGTATTGCTACTAAAGAAGTTAAGATCTCCAGCGTCAAAATCAAAACCCAAGTTGGAGTAAATGTTTACTGAGCCAGAAGACGCTTGGCCGTCTGAAACAAATGTGCTCGTTGCCGGTCCCCCTCCAGCCTGAGGCAAACCTCCTCCAAACAGAAAAGATATATCCTGAGAAAAAACAAATGTGGGGCTCGAGATCAAAATCGCAGCTGCGACTAAAACACTCTTAAACATCGCTACACTCCAATTTGTTAAAGAAGCAAAACAATAGTCCAGCTTAAGCCCACCAATTCGGCGTGCAACTAAATAAATGGCAATTGTGCTTTAGTACACAAACAGTGGGACTGTTTCGATGATTTCTCCGCTGATGCTGCAAAGTCATTGAATTCTGTACCGGCGTCGTAAACCGATACGACGTCGATCGTAATTGGGCCGCCACCGCTGAGTACGCTGCTGATGTCCAACGCATTGTCGTTAGCGACAAAGAAATCGTTGGAGACCAAAACCATTGATGCGTAAGACAAAAAGTTGTTGCTACCGACGTCGAACGAGGCCGAAGTGCTTTCGCCGCCTAGAATTGGACGTCCGCCACCAGCAGGAAAGGAAATGCTCGCTGCACCTGTTGTCGTCGTGTCAACAACGCCGCCAGCAAATGCCGCATTGAATTCACCTGATAGTGCAGCGACCGAACCGTCTTCAGCAATGATTCTAGTCCGGCCGATGCAGCAGCTCCGCCGTTGAAGGTGTCGAAGCTACCGTCGTGAAAGCCAACCCAAAATGGCGTCAGAGCAATGCCGCCTGCTGGCGCGTTGTTGCTGATGGTAACTAGGACTTGTTGAGCCTGTGTTGCTGTTTGGCCGGTCAGTACGGTGACCGCCGCAAGGGCAGCGTCGAGTCACTTAGTCCGGGCGATCCGGAAATCTCAGAGTCGCCGATCGACGATTGGTGTGCGTAGCTCAACCTTGGGTCAGGCTGTGCCTGACAATTGCTTGCCGAGAGGCTGGTTGGTTTTAAGCTCGTCTGCGCCGGGCAACCATGGCAACGGAACTCAAGATCAGCAGCAAGGCCGACGAAGGTTCAGGAACCACAGTCAGGGTTGCACTGTTAAAAACTGTATCAATGGTGATGCCCAGTGGGGTGGCGAGAATCCCTTGCGGACCTAAATCAAAGCTGAATTCCGTAGTCCCGGCTCCAACGATGTTGTAGTCCACTCGAGCCAGCAGGAAACCATCAACGTCGTTAAACTGCGGGTCAAACTGACCCAAGTTTGGATTAATACCAGTAGCCAGAACGGCAACTGAAAACAGGTTGCCAGATGCACCGCTTCCATCGACTGTTACAACAGAAGAATCGAATCGCTCACCAAAAATAGTTGTAGGGTTGAAGGCTGTTCCACCGGTGATTTGAGCAACGCTAGTGTCGCTACTGAAGAAGTTGATATCGGCAGCTAAAATGCCAAAAGAATCTGGGGCAACATAAATGTTGACAGAGCCTGAGGTTGTAGAGATATCCACTGTTTGCGCGTTTGATGCGGGGTTGGGCGCTCCTGCCTCCGGCAACAGGGCGCCGGTAGAGTCAGGTGATCCTCCAAACAGGAAATCAATATTATTTTGAGCAAAAACAAATGTAGGGCACGCGAGTGCGACCGTGACCGCGACTAGAGCTTTCTTAAACATTGACATTGCGACTATCCTGATTGTTAAGTTTAGGTTAGCGACTCCCAAGGCATATGAGTTAATCTAAACCTGCAATTTAATAGACGCAAGAAATTTCTCGGTAAAAGCGCAGAAATTGAGCTTCTGTTTGTTATCTAAAGCTAGTTCCTGATTCGCTTGATCCTAAAACCATCAACTTCAATGTGTTTTTGATGCTTTTCATGAATGTTCTCAACGTTAAGATCAAAGTGGTTTAATAAGATGTGAATGCCGCAACGGCGAGGCACTAATTAACATAACTTAATCAGAACTCGAGGGTCGGTCAAACTTGCC
>CAYSQZ010000028.1:0-11183 GCA_964433035.1 uncultured Pirellulaceae bacterium
AAGGGCCTTCTCGGAGAGGCTGACATTCAATTGGTAACTCGAAGCGTATGCGAGGAATATGGGGATCATCGAGGCTCCTCGCTTACGCGTCGGGTTACCATTTGCACCTATTTACCATTTGCACTTATTTTTTCCAAGCCGCGAACTTCGCTTGCTCGCTAGGGCAACACGAGTCCCAACGTAGAAATCGTCTGTAGGACGCGGCCGCGACGGTTTCCCGTTGGTTGAAAGACTCTATAGGGAGCTGCGTCACCGGGGCGGTCTTGGCCAAACGTGTAGATCTTTTCACGGGGATGGTGCTCGCCGATCAAATATGGAATTCTCGGAATTGTCCCTAGAAAAGAAGCCGCTGACGCCACATTCTGAAACGGACGTCGATTGCCGTTGAGTTCGAGGTTTTTGTCTTCAAAATATGTGGGCCGATGATAAACGTTGTGGGCACGCCAGGTTTTATACTTTGCTGTTGCAGACACACCTTGGATTCCTGAGTAGCGGGAATTGGGTCCGACATAGCGTGAGTCCGAGTACAACTCGGCGACCAAAAGGCCACCAGGATCGTGCTGAGTGACGGAGGCCAGAGGTGCAGGCGAAATCGGTGTGCTGACACTTGCAACAGTCGGAAGTCGATAGCCATCGTCGAACGCTGTTTGCTTGCCTTTGGTTGATTCAAGTTGGTCGTCGCTTGAGGAGGCTGAATTATCGGATGTGTCTTCGGTCAGATCGAAGCTTGGTGTCTCAACAGGATCGTCACTTTTGAGCTTCTCAAACGGTTCGTTGGTTTCCTCCTGGCTATCTTCCTCTAACGCTTCATCCAGATCTTCGATATCTGGTCGCGGAGGCTGATCGTCTTGGTTGTTAATATCTTGATTGAGCTTCTCAATCGGTTCGTTGGTATCTTCCTGGCTATCTTCCTCTAACGCTTCATCCGGATCTTCGATATCTGGTCGCGGAGGCGGATCGCCTTGGTTGTAAATATCTTGGTTGCTCTTGTCTTGGTTGCTCTTGTCTTGAGGTTGAGCCTCGGAGGATTTAGGTTCGAAGTCGCTTTCCTGAATTGGAGCGATGCCAGTCGCTAGGGCGGCACGGCTGTCAACAAGTGGATTGTAAAGAGGATTCTGGTCAGAGAACGACATTTGCACTGGTTTGCTTTGGCCCAGCAAAATTGAAGGAGTGACTAATCCGGCAAGGATCATCAGAGCTGTCGGCGCGAGATTAGCTTTAATAGGAATGTGAGTTCGCGCGTATCGATAGAACGCTTGGGGAAAATTGCTGCTCACTGGTGTTCCCTTTCGAATCGGCGCGTCGGGCCTGTAGCCCGAGTGTTTGAGTCAAACATGTCGTTACAACACATCGACGCGTTGTTTTCGCTGCAGCCAGCGGCGATTTCTCAGCCGGAGGGACTGGTAGAATCGTCAGAGTTTGACATCTTTGCTTGCGTACCTGGCGCGAAAGATGCGGAAGATGCGAAAGGCGACTGTTGGGACAAAGCCTAGTTTGGTGGGGGAACCGAGATTACCGCTTCTTCGAAAACGGTTCTCTCGTTTTCAAAATTGGTTTTACGAACTCCGTTGTCTATTCCTCGTGGTTCCGATTTAGTGCTCAGATTTTCACGGGAATCTGTGCTCGTCGCGGCAGGGTGATTGGCGAACACGACTCGAGACTGAAGCGGTTCAAAATTGGAAGCGGCTGGTTTGCCTTTGTCGATGTTGGGCTTGTAGATTGGCGAAACGGGAGTTTTGTCAGATTGCATCTTTTGGGTCGCGGTTGGAAGTATTGATCGGCTTTGATTCACCGCAGAATTCAATGGCTGCGCGATCGGATTTCCTGGCGTTAAAGTTGTCGGGATTAGGGCCGGAGGTGCTGGTTGGGTTTGACTTGCCCCTACATACAATGGCTGGGCCAGAGGATTCACTTGCTGTGAAGTTGTCCGGGGCTTAGCCTCTGGCACTGGTTGGATTGAAGTTGCATACAAGGGCTGCGCGACAGGTTTCGCTTGGCTCGATGATGTCAGGTTTGCAACCTGTGGCACTGGTAAGTTTTGACTGGCCGCTGCATACAAGGGCTGGGTGACAGGATTTGTCAGGGCTCCGCCTGTTAGTACTTGGGCTGGGCTCAACTCTGCATGCGATGCTTGTGGGATAGAAGTTGCATTTTTTGTAGTCGTGGCCCCTGCATTGGGGCTAAAGAGTGGCGCTGGAGAATTCGACTGCTCAGTGGCAGGAGTGACAGGAGTGACATTTGATTCAGCTGAAACGGCTTCTTGAAAAGGTTGGTCAAAGATTGGCTGCAACATATTGGTGCTTTGCTCAGTAGGAACTATCGAATTGTCGAGTTCCGAAGGACTTGGAAGATGTTCAGCAGCAGTAGCGGGAGCATTGGTCGCGGCCAGTCCGTGGGTCGTGATGAGTCCCGGGATCCAGTAACTAATCGAACGTTGTGGCGATTGTGTGCGCCGCCAATGCTGTTCTTGAGCGAGTTGCTCAGCTTGTGATTCCGACAACGCAACGTTGTGATATGCGAACAGCGTACCTTGCTCAAAGTGAATGGCTTTGATGGCCAGCATGGATTCGACTTGAGATTGGAAGTACTGCAGTTTGGCTTCGATTACTCTTCGCTGTGCCTCCAAGACCAAATCGATGGTTGTATCTTGTTCCCGCCAGATGTTCTGGATCGCTTCGAACTGTTCGTTGGCAGCGTTGAGTCGGTTCAAATTGGCGGCGCGAACACGATTGGTTCGAGACAACTCCCCAATCGCATTACTGAGCCCAAATGCGACTTGTCGCTCCTGCTCCCGGAGAACCGCGACCTCCCGGGAAAGGTTAAGCTCAGCATGCCGCTGGGCAGAGTGTTGAACTCGGAATCCAATCGGAACACTGACGTCAACGCCAAGTTCCCATTCTTGTAAGTCATTGTTCAGTAGCGTGCCGAAGGCGCTTGAATCACTCTGCTCTTCAAAGGTTCCGTCTTGAATCAGTTGGTTGCCATCTCCAAACAGATCGCGACCAAATCCTCGGGCTCGATAAGTTGCCAGGAGATCAACTCGTGGTAACAAATGGTTCTTGCTGGCAAGCAGTTCGAGCTCTCGGGCTTTAATTCTCCAGCGTTGGCGACGAAGCTCGGGACGCCGGGCGAAAGCATTGTTTCTGGATTGGTCCCAGTCGAAAACCGACGCCGCATCGACTGGCGTTTCCGAGGGTACCAAAAGCTGACTATCATTGAGGACCATTCCGGTAATCAAGCGTAAACGTCGTTCGCTGGTACGCACGCCGCCGGTGGCGCGAAACGTGCCGCTGGAACTTCCGTTATTGGTTCGCGTGCCTTCGTTAAGCCTTCCTTGAATGGCGTCTTCGACGTCGGCAGCGAAGCGATAATACTGTTCTTTGGCTTGCCCAATGATTGCTGCGCTCTTCTCGCCTTTGTTGGCTTCCACGTTTCGCCAAATATCATAGGCGCCATTTCGCGCTTCGATTTTTGCTTCTAAATCTCGGTACGCAAAATAAAGATCCCAGTAAGTGTTCTCGACGTCGCTGATTAGATCTCGGACGCGGGCCTCGAAATCCGCCAGAGCGATGTCGGTGTTGACTCGCGCAATCAAAATACCGTTGTAAACACCGATTGCGTTGTTGGGACCAGCGATTCGATTGAAAGTCGTTCCGGCACCTTGGAAGAGCGGTTGTCGAACTTCGGCCTCCAGGAATGTGTCGTAAGCAAAGCTGGTCGAACCGGTTCCATTGAAGCGGTTGGACGGTGAATTGTTCAACTCGTAGTTGACGACATGATTGAATTCGTAGCGTGCTCCGGTGGCCGCCAGTTTCGAAACCCCCGAGCGATACTCGGCCAGATCCTGCTGAAACGCGCCTTCGTCCCCAATGAATTGATTGTTAAACAGGCCGTCGTTCTTTTGAAACAACAGTTGGCCACGGTAAACAGCGTCAAACGCACTCAGCGCCGCTTGCTCTCCAAACCTGGGGTCAGCATAGGTTAACGCCGGATCGTTGTCGGTTACCGTCGAGTCGGGAGAACGTAAAATTACACCGCCCAAGTCACGAATGACCGGAGAGTTTTGCAGTGCTGCCGCGATACATTCATCCAGCGACATGCGGCGGTAGTTGCCCGGCTTGGAAAAGTTAAAATCTTCAAGCGGCCCCTGGTCGAAACTTTCGAAAGAGGTGATCGAACCAATTGCCGGCTCAGACGGCGCAAGATGAGGAGTTGTGGAGAGCAAAGGATTCAGATCTGAATCCAACTGGGTGTCGTTGAAGCTAAAGCGCGCAGGATCATTTCCGTTAAACTTACATCCGGCTACCATAGCCAGAGCGAGAGCGAAAATGATTATTTGTCGAGTCATCAACGTCAAATTGAAGGTAGATTTTGAGTCACCACGCACACAAGTGGCGCGCACTTCGAGGCACATTTGTTAATATTTATCGGTTAACCGGACTATTCCCGTTGAACTGATCGGCCAAAAACCGTTGAATTGATGGATGATGCGTCCTGTTCTGAATTCGAAGTTACCCAAGTTTCCTGAGCCCTTCTAAACCAGTATGAAAATTGGCGAATCGGAGAGTGAGCTAGCGGTTTATGACTCGCTGATCAGCGGGCTAGCCGATCATGCTGTCAATTCTGACCCCACAGCTGACTTGTTTTTCGCCAAGATGGGCCAGGTGATCGAAGCGATTTTTGCTCCCAAGTGGTCCGTTGTGTTGGCTCGAGGCCCAGCGGATTCTCTGATTCCGATTTACTCGACTGGAGGCGCCAAGGAGAGACTCGGCGGTATATTGCTCGGCTCTGGCAAGAAAGAGTGCGACCACTTGGTGGGGATTGTTAATCGTGGCGATGAACTGAGGGAGTCCGGGGTAATTGTCAGCTCGATCGCTGGAGCGAGTTCAGGGTTGGCCGAAGGCGAATCCGACCTGTGGGGTTGTATTGTTGTCGATGTCGGCGGAGAGCCAGTAGATTTAGTACAGTCAAACGTTATGACTGCGATTGCCGAGACTGCTCAGGAATTCGTGCGAAATGTGGATCGGCAGCAAGCGCAATCAAGCGGGGAAAACGGCTCCCAGTTTCTTGAATTTTCGGTCAACGCGCATAGCAGTCTTGAGCCTCGTGTGGTGGGGCATCATCTGGCTAATGACGCAAGATTGCTGTTGGGATGCGAACGTGTTTCGATTTTCATGCTGGGGGGCCGATCGCCGAGGCTATTGGCGATTTCTTCGGTAGCGTCGGTGGAAGGTCGGTCGCAGCTAGTAAAGCAGATGACGTCGATGGTCGGTCGAGCGGTTAAGTTAAATCAGGCAATCATCTCAGATCATAAAGCCACTGATCATCGGTTGGCATCGTTGGTTGAGGAACATTGTCTGGCAACTGGCTTGCCATTCGCGTTTGGCGTCTCAGTAAAGACCAGCCCAGAGCAGTCAGGAAACCGAGTTAGTCCGCCAATTGGTTTTCTACTGGCCGAATCGACAGGTGATATCGACCGAGTCAAATTTGCTCGTGGGCTGGGGCAAGTCGTGCCACACATGGCGACGAGTCTCTCCAACGCCAACACCTATTCTCAAATACCTTTTCGGCGAACGTTCGGTTGGCTGGGACGAATGTCGAGTCTTGCCAACTTGAGTCGTTTAGCTGTGATTGCGTTGTTGACCGGTTTACTGATTGCGGCAAGTCAGTTG
Organism: uncultured Pirellulaceae bacterium; assembly: GCA_964433035.1. Lineage (GTDB taxonomy): Bacteria > Planctomycetota > Planctomycetia > Pirellulales > Pirellulaceae > Mariniblastus. The sequence continues at coordinate 5,673 of CAYSQZ010000028.1, forward strand.
TTTACGATCGAATTCAAAGTTCGAATTCCAGGCGAGTTGCGTCCGGTTGTTGAGCGGAACGTGTTTGCGGCTCATGATGGAGTTGTCGAGAAGGTGTTTGTTGACCATGGTGATCGAGTTGAGGTGGACGAGCCGCTACTACAGCTTCGTTCGACAGAGTATGAGGTCGAATTTGAAAAGGCGTCCAGTGATATCCTCAAACTGCAGCAGCTTAAAGAAAGCAAACTGATTGTGTTGAATCGAGTGTCGAGTGTTGGCTCGGATCAGAACCTTGCCGCGCAGCTGGCCAGTGAAATTTCGGATCTCGATTTTCAAATTGCGACACGGGAGGAGCAGGCAAAGTTTCTCAAGCATCAGATGGCCGGGCTACTGATCAAATGTCCTGTTGCCGGACAGGTTACAACGTGGCAGTCCAAAGAGAATTTAGCCAACCGCCCGGTTCGCTGGGGTGACCCGGTGCTCAACGTGGCCCAGCTGGATGGCGATTGGGATCTAATTTTCCGCGTGCCTGAGAGGAGAATCGGTTACGTGCTGACACGTGCTGAGGAGCTTGGTTCCGAAGAAACTCTGGAGCTTGAATTTTTTCTCGAGTCCGATCCCGGCAAGAAGTATCGAGTCCAAGTCAAGGAAATAGATCGCTCAGCGATCGAGGATTCTGAGCTTGGACCGGTCACAATCTTGACGTGTGCTGCACCTGAGGAGTTGACCAACAAACGACAAGGCGCCACCGTTTCGGGGGACGTTGATTGTGGACGAAAGTCGGTCTGGTTTGTTTGGACCCGCGAGATGTTTGACTCGATTGCTAGACAATTTGTCTGGTAGCTTTTTTGTCGACTTCCAGGATTCCCGCGGAACATCGAAACGGCCTCTACTGGCCAACGCCTGCGCGAAATAATTGTATTTGAAATGGTGGTAACCCGACGCGTTAGCGAGGATTTCAGGGGTTCCTCGCTAACGCCCAAAACTGAGTTTCTAGAACTTTTCTTAGTCCTTTTTGAGTTGCCGCGTCGGTTAACAAAAAAATCATCAGCAAACTACTTTTGGATAGTAAGAGATCACAGGGGCGGACGTCTCAATAAGTCGGTTCGGGAGATTTATTTCCTCTTGAAGTACGCGTTTTTACGCCCTATTTCGTTTCGTATTGACTACTTGCTAACCGATCGCTTGAAACGACGCGGCTCCACTGATACAACCTTTGTGGTTTTTCTAACGAAACTTGAGATCCATGAAGGCCTTTCCAACTGAGATGACAACCTTGAATTTGCTACAGCAGGAAGCCCTGATCAAGACAGGCGAGTTTGATCACGCCGATTGGAATTACCGCCCATTGCTGGGAGGAATTTCGCGTTCCCGTTTTAACTTGGTCAAAGATTTAATCGCAGATCGCCAAGGAAAACGAATCTTGGAGGTCGGCTATGGCAGCGGAGTTTTTCTGCCAGAACTTGCTAAGCATTGCGAAGAAATTTACGGCGTCGATGTACATGATAAGAACTTCGAAGTAGCGGAAAATCTTGCTAAGCTTGGCACCAAGGCGAACCTGATTTCTTCGGGCGCAGAAAAAATCGAAATCCTGGACAACTATTTCGACTTTATCGTGGCAGTTAGCTCATTGGAGTTTGTCTCGGATCTGGATGCAGTTTGCCTGGAAATGCGAAGAACACTTTCTCCTGGCGGAAGTGTTTTGATCGTAACTCCTGGTCAGTCACCAATTTTAGATTTTGGCTTGAAGTTGTTGACTGGAAAGAGTGCCAAGAATGACTTCAGGGACAGTCGTGAGAAGATTATTCCCACGCTCAAGAAGTATTTTGACGTAAAGCAAAACGCCACGTTTCCGAAGTTTAAGTCTTCACCGATAAAACTATACACTGCCCTGGAGTTGGTTCCTAAAACCACGGCCGTTAATTCTACCTCTTTAGGAGCCGTATCTCCTGTGATTTCAAATCCAGTGGGTGAATTTGTGATGAATCGAAACTCTATGTAGCCTGACGCGTTTACGTGTAGGAAGCAGTCGTCTGCTGAGTTGGAAGTTTGAGCTGTCAAGACAATTAGCTGAAATTTAGTGGGATTAGTGTTTCTTCAGCTTCCAAGTTCCTTTTCCAAATTGTTCCAGACCGGCTACGGTTTATCCCTCGACAGCTTTGAATTCCAGATCAGATAACTATTCTCGCCCGAGCTGGCATCCGCGGAGAATATACTTAGTTCGCCAGAGCTATCGGGCACAAACTTCACGAAACTGATTTCTGATTGGTGCTTGTTTTGCAAACTGTAAAGCTCGCGTTCTTCGTTTCGTTCAGATGGCTTGGCTGACTGTTCGACTTTGGAGACTTCCGAATTCCAGATCGTCAGACGTCCCGATTGGGAGCCGGAAATCACACGGTTGCCGTCCGGAGAAATGTCTGCCGCTGTGATTTTTGGGCCATCAATATGCCCAAGTCCAACGACTTGCCATTGGTCCTGATTTTTTTGAACCACAAACGCCATTCCATTTTTTGGTACGACTGCCAGCAACGCTTTTGAGTTGTTGGCGAAGCAAACATGTTCAATCGGTAGTTCGGCGACGGTGTGTTGGTCCTGAAGTTTCGTTTCACCATCAGGACTGACTTGCCAGATTTCAAGGTCTCCGCTCTCCAAGCCAATTGCGATTTGGCTGGCATCGACATTGAGATCAGCTGTCAAAATGTTTGAATCTGAATCCGCTTGGATACGATAGCGCTCTTGGCCGGTTTGTGGATCGACAGCAACCGCAATTTTGGATTCGTTGGCTACGACAATCAAAGTCTTCTCGTCTTTTGATAAGGTGCAGCTTCGGTAAAAACCAGGCAACACTCCATCGGGTTGAACCGAGTTTTGGTTGAGCTTCCAGAATCTAACGGTGCCAGAATCAAGCGTGATCGCGCGGTCTCCGGCGGTTGCGTGAAAATCAAGTTCGGGCTGAGCGAGGACTCGCAGTGTGCCAATCGTCTTGTCGGTATCGATCGAGATGGTGTTCCAGTCGCGCCGGGTCGAGTTATTGCGGCTTCGACTGGAGACCTGCAAAGTAATTTTATCGTTTGCCAAGAACGCTTTTTGAATGGTTGAAAACCGACCGTCGAAATTGTTTGACAAATCAGAGATTCGGATTGGCTCAAGCCGCCGAGTTGCAGCATTCCACTTTTGAATGATCGATCCGGTGGAAGCCTTGTCGATCACGATCGCGGATTCAGGCTTAGTATTTGGTTGCTTCAAATCGCTGACAACGATAACGTCCCCAGTTCGGGCTTGGCTGAAGCTCGCAAACCGCGCCGACTCAAAAGTGGCGATCTTGCGCTGGGACTCCAAGTCAATCAAATTAATTCCCGAATTACGCCCAGATTTTGCGATGGAGCGAACCAGGACCAGCGTACGTCCGCCGACTTCGATTGCGCCAAACAGATTGGGTTCATTTTTGTTGTAAGCGACGTCACGAGTGTTGAAGCGTTGGGAACTGCCTGATCCGCGGAGATCAAAGCGGTCGATTCGATCTTTCCAGCTTGCGAGAAAGCGCGACGACTGATTCAAAAACTCGATCGAACTAACTGGGCTTCTGGCTGTCTCAGGACCTGGGTTGGTTAATTGCCGTCGCTCTCCTGTTTGGGTTGACCAAGCGAACAGGCCAACTTTCCCTCCAATCACAAACTGCCCGTCGGGCGATAGTCTGAACGCGAGCAGTTCCTTTCCCGATCCGGTTCCAAATACGTTTTGGGCGCCGTAGTCTACCGTTCGTATCTTGGAGTCTTCTTCCAAGTCCCAGAGATGAAACTCCGGTTTGGCGTCCTTGGTAACCACCAACGCAATTCGACTGTCCTGAGAGACCTCAAACTTGATGATTTCGTTGTCGAATGCGGAACTGATTTTGGTCAGTACCTCATCGAGGGCTCCAGTTTCGCGATTAAACTTGTAGATAAAATCGCTGCGGGACTGGGCGAACAGGTATTTTGTGGAGAGTACGTGGTTCTTCCAAGCCGAGACATTCCACTGAATCGTTTGGCTATTGTTCTTACCGACATTTCTCGTCACCGACGCCTGACCCAGGTTGTTTCCTAGCGCAGCCTGTTGAGTCACATTTGAAAATCCAAGCGTCGAAGGCGAAGGTTGCTGGTTGGGCGCGATTCGCCCCATCGGAACTTTGTCGACTTCGCTGCGGAACTTTGAGAGGTCAGTCTTGAGTATCTCCGGTTTGTCACCGGCGGCAACTGAGATCCAGATGTTTTGACTCGATTTATCGCCCTTAAGGAGCGCCGTGAAATTGACATCGTGAGCGTGACCTCCGTACGAACTGGCGGTCTTCGTTTGCCAGTCCCAAACTGTTATTTGACGATCTTGTCCACTGGTGACCAACTGGTCATCGAATTTGTTGATCGAAAGTGCTTTCTGCTCCAGTGTCGCCACAGTTCTCAGTCGCTTTGGTTCTGATGGCGATGTACTGACGAAGCCCGTTAAGGAACCGCTGGAGGAACCGCTGGAGGAACTGCTGGAACTGTCAGACCGGTTTGTTGGCCAAGTTGCCAGAGAGTAGGTTCCAGCCTGCAAGTCGCGTTGGCAACCGACGATGCGTGTGCCCGTGGGGTTTTCGAATGTAGCCACATTGATGCCTGCCTCAGGTGAGCGGGACAACCAGCGATAGGTCGAACCACGCCGCTCAAGGACGTGAACGTGTTGGTCTCGAGGCAAGCCAAGCGGGTTGGTCGTCAAAACTCGGTCACCGCTTCGTGAGAAAGCGGCGCTGGAGAATATAGGTAGCTCGCCGTTTGGGCCAATCAGTTCAACGTCGATAGCCGCCCAGTCGCTGTCCCACACCATCAATTCTTTTTCCATCAACGTTCCGCTACTCTTGCGAATTTTCGACGGCAAGCCAACAGAAAGGAAACGTTTCGAGTCACGGCCGAATTCCAGTTTTGAAATCGACATGCTTTGTCCGTCCAAAATCCGCTCGCGAGAAGGAGAGCCGGGATTGGAAATATTGAAGATCCAGATTTTCCCTGGCTCGAGCTTTGAGCCAGAGGGTTTGCCGATGGCGAGCCTCGTTCCGTCGGCGGAAAGGGCAACCGCAGTGGCTCCCTGGATCTGAATCGAAGGCAACTCACGATTAAATTGGTTCGTGTCCCGGATTTCAACCCGTTGATCGAAGACCATTGCAAATCGTGATCCGTCAGCCGAGGCGGCGAATGTTTCCAACGCTTGATCCGGATAGATCGCTTCGATCTCCCGGTGAGCCAAGAGGTTAAGGCGAGCGACTTCCCAATCCGATTGGTCCTCAAACACGTCGAGCAGTTTTCGCGTTTCCCGGTAATCTCCGGCTTGAAGTTTCTGGACAACGTTAGTGATACCGCTCTTGTAGCGTAGCAGTTTGGATGATTCGTTGAGATTAGAAACTTGCTCGAAGAGCATGTTCTTTTGCTTGGCGAGTTTCCGCGTTTCGGCGTTCTGTCTGTCGAGCTTAAGCTTCTGATCCGCCAACTGTTGATTGTGCTCTTTCGTCTGTTGGTCGAACTC
>CAYSQZ010000028.1:11283-25250 GCA_964433035.1 uncultured Pirellulaceae bacterium
TAAGCTTCTGATCCGCCAACTGTTGATTGTGCTCTTTCGTCTGTTGGTCGAACTCATTCTTCTGTTGGTTGTACTCTTTCGTCTGTTGGTCGAACTCTTTCTTCTGTTGGTCGTTCTCTCTTTTTTGCCGATCGTTCTCTCGCTTTTGCTGGTCGTGCACTCTCTTTTTTTCGGCCAGCTGAGTTTCGTATTGCTTAATCTTGATCGGAAAGTCTTCTATTTCCTTTTGAAGAGGAAGCAGCTCTTGCTCGGCTTTTTGGCGTTTCTCTTCGGCCAGACGGGCAGAAGTTTCAGCTTCCTGTTTTTCGTCGACCGCAGCGTCGCGCAGCTTCAGCAACTTGTAATTCTCGCGAAACACAAATGCATTGAGAGCAAGTCCTACGATGATGGAAGAGATTAATCCGAGTGCGAGATAACGAACGAGCTTTTTACGACGGTCCCGTTTCGTTTTTCCCAAAACCAGCTGTTCTCGTACCGATTTTTCCTCGGCTGTCTCTGGAGCCTCCAGCATACCGATGCCGAGATCGAAGTTTTGATCCTTCAGTGCCAACTCGGCGCAGCTAAGCCTGGCGTCCCTTAGTCCGTCGCGAGAAAGTTTGTTGCCTTCCCATTTCTCGATAGATTCTTCGAATCCAAATCGAGCTCGTTGGAATTCGTCGTAGTCTGAATTGGCTTTTGCCGATTTGAGTATTTTCTGCGCGCGGTGACGCAGTTCAATACTGGAAAGTCGGTCTTCGTATAGTCTGACCGCTTCGGACAAGCCATCGATGGTCTCGATTGGCTCTCGGTTGCCGAGCCTCAAAGCCGCCAAGGCGATGTGCATTAGTTCATCGTCGGTATGCCGCTGGTAATCGAACACTTCGTTCTTTGCCGCTTTGCGAATAATTTGATAGGCACTATCGTTTTCTTCTCCCACGTGCGGTGGAGACTTGGTGACAATCTCAAACAGTAGTGCACCAAGCAGATAAACGTCAGAGCGGAATCCTACTTCGTCCCGGGCCGGTGACTCAGGTTTGTGTTCCAAATGGAGGTCACACCAGTATCTGGCCATTTCCGGAGAAATGTAGGCTGGCGTTCCGCCCGGACGAATCGTGTCGGGATTGGACAAGTCGATCGCCTGTCCCCAATCGACAACCAGAACCTCGCCAAATTCACCGACCATTACATTGTCGGGCTTCAAATCGCAGTGCACGATGTTCTGGTCGTGAGAAAAAGCAATCGCATTGATGACGCTTTTGAAGATCTTCAGATTGTCTTGGCGAGAGTTGCTGCGGATCGTCTCCAGCCACGACTTTCCGCGAATCTGTTTCATCACGTAAAACGGATTTGCATGGCCGTCTGCGTTTACCGTCAAGCCGATATCGTGAACCGGTACGATATTGGGGTGTTCCAGGCGGCCAGTAAATTGAGCTTCGCGAAGAAACTCGTTTTTCATTCTTAACCGCCGCTCCGGAGGGGCGTCGTCGGTGTCGGTCAAAACTTTGACTGCGACGCTGCGATCGAGTGGAACTTGAAGGGCACTGAATACGACACCGAACGCGCCCGCTCCAAGTTTTTCCTCAACCTTGTAATCCTGGATTTGGTTTGGAGTGTCCACCCGGGAAACGGATCTCGGTGGAATGGCGGTGTTCAAGCCTTGGGAATATATTTCTGCCGCTTCCTGAGCAGCCGCGGGGTTGACTACGGTTGCTGGAGCTTCAGCTGGTTGCGGAGCAATCAACGTTGCTCGCGGATCAAGCGGGATTTGCTCCGGTATGAGCGTTGCCTGAGGATCTGAAACTGAATCTCCGCCACGAAGCGTTGACTCGGAGCTGCCAAGCGATTCTGGTTTCTTTTTGAGGCCATCTACCAAGTCCGAATCGGGAACGATTAGCGTTGGGTTAGTGGACTCAGCCGGCGGGGTAAACTCGAATTCGGGATCTTTCTCAGTAGCAGCAGCATCGGAAGCGCTCGGCTCATCGGCGGTTGGTTGTGTTGGATCAGAAGTGCTATTGTCGTTTTCAGGGTCAGTGTTTGGCTCTTCAGGAACTACAGTCGAGTCGAGCGCTTTTTGACGAGCTGTGGCGACTTGACGTCGAACGTCAACCAAGCACTCCGGGCATTTAGTTAGCCCTTTGACTACTTCGATCTCAGTGAGGCAATTGTGACAGTTGATGGATAGCATTGAGTTTTTTGGTAAACGTGTTGGTGGTCGTTTGAACCGGTTCTAATCTAAATTTGAAGTTTTTATTGCAAGTAGTGTTTTACGGAGCACTCGGGGATTGAGCGTTTGTTCAGCCAAGCAACCTCTTGATTTTTCGTTTGAGGCGGGCGCGTCGTGAAAATTTATTGACGATCGTTTGATTGCTCGGCGATTGGCTGCTCGGGGCCGTTTCGCCATGGGGCTGCTGGTCTCGCTCGACATCTTTAATTCTACGGGCATTGGATTTTTTAATCAAAAGACTGGCCATTAGTAGGCTGCCAGGGGAAACAGAGCTGGCAGGGGAAATAGAGCTGGTTTTCCGAGCGTCAATGGATTGTTCCGTTTCGTTTTCAGAAGTCGAATTCGATGGCTGGTTGACTTCGGTTGAGGCGTCAAGAAACAGTCTAAAGTCTGACTCTGTTTGAGCGTCAAACGAAAAATCAGAATCCGGTAGTTCGGCTTCGTCGACACCTGATTCTGTATCAGTATCTGCACCTTCGCCTGAATCCGGATCGGACGTTGGGTTTGTGTCCGAGGTTGCTTGATTTGTTGTTGGTTGCGGTTGGTTGGACGAATCTGACTGCTGCGATTCGCCGGTTTTAAAATGATAAAAGAATAGCTCGTCGTCTCGGTTGCGGTAATCTTTGAAGACTTTGTACCAATAGCCGGCTTCTGATTCTTCGTTTGTCTCGATCACATTGATGATCTTCTCGACTTCGTTTTCGCCGATTGAATCATCGAGATCGTTGAGTTCGGCGTCTTCACTGTTTCCAAAAACCTTGGTCGGGTCTTTGAGCCTGACTTCCCCGTCGACTTCTTCAAGTTCTGAAATCGGAATCTGTACTTGGACCCATTTCAGGTCGCCAGATTCAAAAGGCTGTACGTCTCGAGAGAAGGTAACCGATGATGAGCTGTCGGGGCTGCTGGATCCCAACGGGACATCGACGGTTGCTCGTACTTCAAGCGAGTTGATGGGATTGATGGTCGGTAAATCAACGACACCACGCAGGGGGGCATCCAGCTCTGCAAACAGAGTCTGTCTAGTCTCGTTAAGCGAGTTGGTTGCTGTTTCCAGAGTGCCGGTGAAGAGATTAATGTTCTGATCGTTACGTACCGTAACGTCAGTAAACACGTTGGGGTTGTCCTGGTGCAAAATGATTGCTTCAGCGGAGAAATTGTCTGTCTTGGTGAACGTCTCCTGGCCACCTTCATTACCTCCGATCTGCAGAAACAGATTGGGGTTTTGGAAGATCGAGTCTTCGAAGGCTTCTGAACCAACCAAAGGATCAGACACGAAAGTATTGAGAGTTTCGACTGGTTGTCCGGGTTGGTTTTGGCTGTCGTAAACAAACCCGACCCGGTAGCCAGCTTCCCCGATGCGTCCGTACTCCACGACGATATCCTGATCCGCAGATCCATCGAGATTGAGAAGCAGCAACGTTGATGTCCCTGGCAGCGGATCGCCGTTTTCGTCAAAGAAATTCGCGAAAGTTTGGTTGTCGTTGACCAGACCAAAATTCGTTGGACCATTGACGTCGATCGTTCCACCAACAAATTGAATGCCGGGGTTGGACTCGGTGCCCGATTCGGAGTAAATGGTGACTTGCGGATCTTCGATTATCGAACTCGCTGAAATATTCTCCACGAGATTAATTTCGCCTATGGAACTCGCAAACACACTGCCTTCAGTGCTGGTCAGTCCCGTCAGGGAATCTGTTCCCAGGTGCGAGGCTACCGCAGTGACATTGAGCGTTCCCTGATGTTTGAAGGCGATCGCTTGATCGAGCTGGCCATCAACTTCGCTATTTTGAATGTTCGAAAGTTCTGTCAACTCCTGAATCAAGACACCGTCGGTTAGCGCCGCATCTCCGCCAGCGGCGAGAGAAATCGCCTGATTGTTGGCTGAGACGCTGGAGAGATGGACGAACTGTTCGGCTTCGATGCCCAGTGTCGCGGCATTTAATTCGCCAGTGACTTGGTTGACCGATCCGAGCGACGAAACGAACAGTGTCTGAGCGATCTGCGTTCCATTGGATGCTATTGTTCCAATCGCCGCTACCGTTTGATCAGGAGCAGAGCCGTTGATGATTAGATCTGAATCGGTCTCGATATGGGCATTGTTTGAGACCAGCCCGATAGTGGAGATGTCAATCGTGTCATTGGCTTGATTTCCAAGCACGATTTGATTGGTCGCGGAGAATTGAGCCTGTCCCGAGACGCTCAGCGAAGCTCCGGCTTGATTGTCGATTTGATCTGAAGAAACCACAAAGAGATCGTTGGATTGACTGATGCCTGAGAGCGAAGTTGCGTCATCTTCGACGATCGTTACCGAGTTTCCATCGAAACTCAGACTGCCCAGTTCCACCGTCGCGCCGGTTGCCGCAATGGCTCCTGCGAGTTGGGAGTCGAAACCAACGCTAATGGTGTCAGCGGCGAAGCTCGCGTTACCGACGATTGAAAACGAGTCCCCCGCGTTGTCAGCAAGTTCAATCAGATTTCCAGCGTTGAAACTGGCGTCGCCGCTGGAGGTTATCTGACTGCTCGCGCCGTCAGTGATATTGTCTTGAGCGTCAATGACGATCGCCCCGTCCGTGGTTTGAACTGAAACGAGCTCGATTGAGTTGGCTTCGTCGATCTGAATATTGCCGGGCCCCGTGTTGGAGGCTGCAAAACGATCAACGTCGATTCTCAGCGGTGTGCCGCTCAGGTCGCCAATCCCTTCAAACGCAACCGCTGTCAGGTCGCTTGTGGACACGCTGGTTGTGTTGTTCGAAAAGTCCAGAATGGCACCTCGGTCAGCGTCGACTGCCCCTTCATTGTCAGCAATCAACATAACGAAGTGGTCGCCGGGACCTGTCGCGACGGATCCAGTATCAAAAACGATGTCGTCGGCCGCGATGAAATCCAGTTGAGTGCTAATCGCAGAGTTCAAGTTGACGATGGCGCCGTTATCGATGGTAAGGTCGTCGTTGATTGAATTTGAGTTGTTTGTGATAAAGCTTGAGCTGTCTCCCAAGCTGATATCTTCACTGATCGTTAGTTGCCCATTGGAATCAAGTTGAATTCCGCCAGCGGCCCGGGACGCCCGATCAATCGTGATCCCGAAATCAGAATCCGAGATCGTTGCCGAGCCATCGGTGTCAAATTCTAAAGAATCGGCTTGAATATTGATCCCTGCCGACCCGCTGCCGCCAATATCACCAGTTGATAAAAACTGACTGCGGCCGTTAACCGTAATGACATTGTCAGACTCAGCGAGGGTGTTGTCGACAATCTGACTGCCAGTGGTGATTGAAACTGCATCGCCGCTGTTAAGCGATGTGACTTCAGAAATTAGAACGTTGCCCTCGGCGTTCAGGCTTACCTGGCCCAAGCCCGCGTCGATACTGGACCCGTCGGCAAGTAGAATTTGATCTCCCGTGTTACCCGACAAGCCACTGGTTCCCGAAGTGATCGTAGTATCCCCCAGATTCCCTGAGAGAATTTGACCGGTTGCAGTGAGTTGCACTGAGTCGCCAGTGCTGAGTTGAATGTCACCTGACTGAGTTTCAATTCGGTCGACTACCGTGATGTCGTTGTTTGTACCATTGGCCGACAATTCGATTTCAGCAAGTGGATTGTCGATCAGGTTTTCGAGGCCGTCGACAGTAACGGAGCCTTGGGTGTTGATGGAGAGGCTGGCATTTGGATTAATCAAGTCCAGCGGATTGGAGTCGACAACAGAAATATTACTCGCTGTGATGTCGCCGATCGCGTTGATGGAAAAGTCTCGATCGACGTTGGTAAAGTTGGAAATGTCGATGCTGTCAAAGGTAACTGTCCCGAGCTGTTGAAATTCAATTTGCCCGCCTGCAGTGGTAGTTCCGTCGATTGAGATCTGTGCATTTGACGCACCGCCGAAGAACGAGGTGGCTACCTGGAGTAGATTGTTGGTACCACCATTAACGCTTTCAAGCTCAAACAACGGGTTGGTTAGACTACCAGTTAGGCTTCCTGAAGCGACTTCAAAAGTAAAGTTGTCTTGAAGGACTCCATTGACGAAAGAGTTCGATTGACTGAAGGTCAGATCCTGTCCCGGATCGAAACTATCCAAAATCAGCACGCCCGCTGTGCCGACGAAGCTGGCGCTAAGAACCCGGCGCTGTTCGAGTCGTTGGTATCCGATCTCAGCGCGCGGCAAAGCAGGTCCCTCGGATCCGGATTGCACTGCGACTTCAGAGGCTCTACCACGGTCAGATTGCAGTTGCTGGCGTCTAAACAGTCTCATTTTCAATGCTCAGTATTCGAGAAGGTTGGGGGGAAGTTGGCTCACTGGCTTCAGCGAAGCAACAAGGTTCTATCTTCGCGACATATTTCGATCCCTAGCAATTAAAGATCGGATCACCAAAACTCATCGTTCAACGCGATCCGAATCAGCTACAATATTGACCCGTTATCTTCTAAGCGCAGTTGATGTTTTCCGATTGGGCAAGCTGTGATGGCATGCCTGCTGAATGGAGTACGTCGATTTCATTCTAACGTTAGTTGCAATCCAGATTCAAACTTGGCGGCAAAAGCCACCTGATGCCGAAGTTAGAGTAGGTCCGCAAGAAAGTTGTAGCCAAAATGTTGAACGCAAAACTGAAAATCAAATCTCCTGTTCAGTTGTCGCCCAGTCGGTTGGTGACGACAATGAAGCTTTCCTTGGCGGTTTTGCTGCCGTGCTTTTTGGTCGGTTTAAGTGTGCAGGAAAATTTGGCTCAGGATGCCGAGGAAAACGGCCAAGCCATTCGGATTAGAAATGCGATAGTTGAGATTGCCGAGACAGTTGATCTTCCGGCGGAGGAGTCTGGAGTTTTGGTCAAGCTTGACGTTGCCCCGGGGCAGACAGTTTCCGTGGGACAGTCGGTTGCCAAAATAAAAGACGATTCGTTGTCGCTGAAGCTGGAGCATGCTCGCTTGGAACACGATTTGGCCAAGATGGCGGCTGAGAGTCAAGTAGATCTTTTGTATTCCCAAAAGTCTTACGATGTCGCAGTTTCGGAATTGCGTCGATCTGAAAATGCGAACTTGCGGGTTCCCAACTCGGTGCCGGTGTCAAAGCTTGAAAAGCAAGGTCTTGAAAAAGATCGTACGGAGCTAAAACTGGAACAGGCGCGTCGAGACCTTGAGATGGCGGCGTTTCGAACCCGTTTGACTTCAAGCAAAATCAAGATCGCTCAGGCCGATTTGGCGAAGACCAAAGTGACCGCGCCGATGAGCGGGCTGGTGGTTGCAGTTGAAAAGCGAGTGGGTGAGTGGGTCGAGGCGAGCAATGTGATCTGCACGCTCGTGCGAACCGATCGGCTTTGGATTCAGGGGTTGTTGCCGGTTCAGCAAGCCGCCAAAATCGCGGTTGGTACGCCAGTTCAAATCGAATTCAAGCAAGACTGGATTGAGACCAGGAAGGTTGCTGGTCAAATTGTCTTCGTCAGCCCAGAGGCCAACCCGGTTAACGGGATGGTGCAGGTGCGGGCAGAGTTCGCCAACGATCAAGCCAAAGTGCCCACCGGATTGAAAGCTGATATTCTGATTGGCAGGTAGATCTCCGTAGGTCTTTGTCGCGTTCCTGGAATGCTTAATTACTTGGCGTAGAAACCCGTTATGAATATTCGGCTTCGCAAAGATTTAAGCCATGTCAAGCGAAAGCAAGGCTTGGAAACCGTTTGGATTTTGAAGGACCCAGTTGCGTTCACCCACTTCCAATTTTCCGAGCCCGAGTACTTTCTGGCCAACCTGTTCAATGGAGAGCGTAGCATTGAGGAGGTCGCAGATGTTTGGCGTCGCAAATTCAAATCCATTTCACTGTCGCTGGATCAAGTCAACTCGTTTGCCCAACGCTTGATCGGTGATCAGCTTGTGGTGGTTCGAAAAACCGGTTACGGCCGATTGCTCAACCGGCTCGATGATCGAATGAAACCTGGGGTGGGGAGTTGGCTGAGCAATCCGTTGGCGATCCGTTTTCGAGGGATCAATCCGACTGCCATTCTCAAACAATTGGATTGGTTGGGCCGGATTATGTTCCATCCAGTGATGATCGTAGTCGCGCTTCTGGCGGCAGCAATGATGCTGATGTTTTTGCTTGGTAACTTTGAGTTAGTTGCCGAGCGGACACCGCAAATTGAGCATATTCTTTCGACTCGTGGCGTAGCAGGTTTGCTGATTACAGTTGCGATTGTCAAATTATTGCATGAGCTTGGGCACGCACTTGCGTGCCGTCGTTTTGGTGCCGACTGTCTGGAGATTGGCGTGATGCTGTTGGCGCTGATTCCAACGTTGTATTGCAATGTGTCGGACGCTTGGACGATTCAGGAACGTTGGAAGCGGATGACGGTTTCGTTTGCGGGGATGTACGTCGAGATTTGTCTGGCTGCGATCGCTGCGTTTTTCTGGTGCTTCACGCCGCCGGGATTGCTCAGTGCGCTTCTGTTCAATGTTGTCGTTTTGTGTTCGCTCAACACGATTCTGGTTAACGGCAATCCCCTGCTCCGTTACGACGGCTACTATTTGCTTTCGGATTGGTTGGAAAAGCCGAATTTGAGCCAAGCCGCAACTGGCGAGCTGAACAAGTTTGCTTCGCGGGCGATTGGGCGACCCAACCGCGATCCGAGAACTGGTATGAGCAAGGTATCGGATTTCAAGCCTTGGTTGCTAATATACGCCATTGCTGCGTTTTGTTACCGCTGGTTCGTGATCGGAATCATCATTTATGGTCTGGTGTGTTTCGCTTCGATTTGGCAGGCCCGTTCGATGGGTTTATTCGTGGCTGGCGGATTGGTACTTGGGATGTTGTCCAGTTCAAGGAGGCGTTTGATGTCGAGTTCTTCAGGGATAGCAGCGGCTTCTACGCTTAGTTGGGTTCGGATCGCTTTGACGATGATTGTGTTACTGGGGTTGTTGGGGGTTGTCGCCTTTGTGCCATTACCCAAAACCGTGTCAGGTGGTTTTGAGGTTCGTTTGAAAGATCCCGTTCCGGTCTTTGCACCGGTCGACGGGAAACTGATCTCTGTTGTTCGGCCGTATCAGAGTGTCGCTCAAGGGGAGACGGTCGCGACGTTGGACAACCCGAGGCTTAGTCAGAAAGTCGAAATGAAGCGGTTGGAACTTGAGCGAGCTCAGAACGAACTTGAGCTGTTGAATGCCAGAATCAACGATGGGCCAGCGATTGCCTCAAAGATTTCTGTTGCCCAGGAAAATGTAAAAACGGTGCAAGCCGCCTTTTTGATTTACGAGGATGAATTGGAGGCGACCAATGTTGTTGCTCCGCAGGATGGGATTGTGTTTCCAGCGTCCGGAGCTGATTCGCGAGGTCAAGCCGACGACAAAGCGTCTCAAAGTCAGCTGTCTTCAGCCGGCGAGCTGATGAATTCTATCAACGAAAATTGCTACGTACGTTCGAGCCAACATTTGTTAACAATCGGCGATCCCAATGTCCGAGAGATTATAATGCTGGTTGATGAAAAGGACATGGACTACGTCGCCGTTGGCCAAGGAGTACGATTGGTTCTGGATCGTTTTCCACGCCGAAGTTTTCAGGGGCAAGTCGAAAAGATTTTCTCGGATCAGACTCAAAGGCAAATTGACGAGAATGATGAGCTGGAGCCGCTTAAGCAATTTCCGATCTTGTTGACAATCAAGGAATTTCCAGCTCAGGCGGTTGCAGGTTCGATCGGACGGGCCAAAATCAGTGTTCCCAGCCAGTCGATTGGCAAGCGCTTGTGGCTTCTCTTTGAACGAGCTAGAAACACAAAGCTGTAAATACTAGTAGTCTATCAACCGATAACGTCAGGCAGTGCCCCGTTTATGTCCGCCGACTCAACTGATTCAAAAAAATCGCTTCCCGTAATCGCTGACTGCAATGGCTGCGGTGTCTGTTGTTTTCATATGGGCTATCCAGCTTTTATTTTGCCTCGGGAACCGATGACGCAGCAGCAGATCGATGCTGACCCAGAGCTAGTTGCCAAAATCAAAAAAGACCCTCGGCTTAATGACGAATTGTTGGCGGGAAACCCTGGTGAGTCTTACTGGCACCAGTTGCCTGACGATTTGCGTAAGCAATGGCAAGCCTACGTTGATCAGTACACGTTGCCAAAATACGGTGACGACCCGTCGACGTTTGATGGCCCTTGCATCTGGTTTGATATGGAATCAAGACAATGCCAGCAACACGAACATCGTCCTAGAATTTGTCGCGACTTTGAGACCGGAAGCTCTGAGTGCTTGCAATGGCGGCAGTACTACCGTGACTCGATAATCGTGGAATAGCGTTCTGCTGTTAGGATTCGCTTGCTGGCGGTGGCGGATATTGCTGTAGTGTTTTTCGAAAGCAAGCTATCTACGAAACTCTTGGAACATCAGATAAGCGCCGATGAGAACGCAAACCAGATTGCTCAGCCAAGCGGAATAGGGAGGCATGGTTCCGGCTTTTGCTCCGTCCAGGCCGACCATAAATAGCGGATAGTAGAGTAACAGAATTGGAATGAAGCAAACTGCAAACGTAGTCGCGTAGTTGGCGGTTTTGAGTCTCAAAGCCACCGGAATTCCAATGATCGCAAACGCAAAACAACTGAAGCCGTTTGCCCAACGTCGATGCGGCGTAACGTTCAATCGAATAAGTCGTTTCTTGGCGTCCTTGAGATCCTTGAGCCGTACCTCCCAATCCGCGTTGGTCAGGCCGTACAAATCTCCCGTTACCGTCTGGGTCGCTGCGCGGATCGCAGTGTCCTGCTTAAGCCGAGCCAATTCGACTTTCTGTCGTTCAACTTCGTCGTCAATTTGATACAGGTAAAGGTGGCTTGGATTGCCCGTTTTGCGGGCGACTTCTTTAGGAGATTTCAAGCGAATCGAGTGTTCGAACTCAGAGTCGAAGTTCATTTCCATCTTTCCGTCCTGAGTGATGGAGCCACGTGTCATGATAAATTTCAGACTGTGGGTTTCTGGCTCGGTCGTCAACACGGCTTCGTGTGCAACGGCTCGAACCATTTCATCTTTTGAAATGTTGGCGCTAATGATTGGTCGGATTAGCTTGCGGTCCTCGACTCCCTGAACTTCGATCGAAAATTTGTCCGTCTTGTAACTACCTTCGTTTTTCAAAATTCCGTAGACAATCTGGTCGCTGCTTTCGAGAATGATCTTCTCGATTCCCCAATAGCTCCATGCAAACGAAACGTCGTTGACCCAAACAGCAAACAAACTTAAAAGGAAAGCGACCGCCAGCGCTGGAAAAA
Organism: uncultured Pirellulaceae bacterium; assembly: GCA_964433035.1. GTDB lineage: Bacteria > Planctomycetota > Planctomycetia > Pirellulales > Pirellulaceae > Mariniblastus. Next base: position 22,711 of record CAYSQZ010000028.1, read on the forward strand.
TGATGACGGATTTGTGTAGCCCCATGCTTTGGAGGGCGATCAGTTCGTTGTCAGCCGCGAGCCGTCCAAATACTACGCAGCAGCTGAACAGGCACGTCGCTGGCATCGCGAACATCAAGGCTTTGGGAATGATGTAGGGAACCAGCTGAATCAAAATGTCGGGCGTAAGCTCGCCGTCTCGGGCAAAGTCTGCGATAAAAAAGACGAGCATCAACGCAACAAAACCGAATGACGAGATCAGAAAGATCTTCGCCAACTCCCACAGGACGTATCGCGTTATGAGTTTGGGGAACAAGTTGGATCGGTTGGCTGGTTACGGGATTGGTAGCACAGGTGTTACGCAGCCGAAGCGTATTTGAATTAGAAAAAACCGTCAATTCCAAGTTTTTTTGGTCCTTTTTTCCCGTAAATGACTGCAGGTTTGGAATATATCCTCAAAAGCTTAGTTCAGGCGGTGTAAGAAGGTAGTGGACGAGTCACGAGTCTCTTTATCCAGCGTGTATTGGCTCAGGAAACCTTATCTCATTCCATTACCGAAAATTGATGGCGTGATAGCTTCGAAGTCACTTCAAGGCGGCCGTTGGTTGGCCTCAACGCCTATTGAGCATTCTCATGCTTTTTCAGCAACTTTGTTATCGCGTGTTGGCGGTGCACTAAGGCACGATCGCCAGGAGTCTGGCCGTGGTTGTCACGGATCGTCAAGTCGGCACCGCACTTTATCAAAACGCGGACCGTTTTTGTGTCCCCGTGCGTGCAAGCTTCATGAATGGCGGTCCGACCGTCTTTGTCTTTAAAGTTAACAATTTCCGGGCGGCGAGTAAGGATGTCGCGCACATCTTCATGAGCATAGCTGTAAGCGGCGCGAAAAAGATCGATAACATCCGAATCATCGGATTCAAAAAGACCATCAACCGCCCCATGTTTAACCAGCATTCGACAGATGTCTTTATGCTTGCGTTGTCCGGCGTAATGAATCGGATTTCCGTCGTCGGCCGTAACGCCAGCACCGTTTTCCACCAACAATCCGGCCACCTCGGCATGCCCACGATACGCGGCAAAAACTAGCGGAGTCCAGTCGTCTTCGCCACTCGGTCCTTCAACGTCAGCGCCGTGGTCCAGCAATAGTTTGGCGACGGCGGATTGTCCTCGGCTGGCGGCAACATGCAATGGTGTTAAATTCTTGGCGTCACGAACGGTGATCAACGTTGCGTCTTCTTCAAGCAACTTTCTGACTGCAGCAACATCACCATGAAACGCTGGTGCGAAGATTGGATGATTCGCCATGGGATTTTTTCTTGCATGTGGTAGTGGCCGAGGTTACGAGTCCTGCGGCATTCCGGTGAACAGGACTCGTAACCTCGTCCACTACCAAAAGCCGCCTTTGACGTAACCGTCGGGGCAACAACATTCCAAGATATTCGACGAGATCGCCTTTGAAAAATCAACGGCGGGAGAAAAGTTTAGGCGCTCTTTCGCTCGAGGATCAATGTAAAGAACACGAAAAGTCCTACCGCGGCGGTTAGCAAAAGGAATAGCAACGAGGTCACTCCATACGATCGCTTGGAAGATTGGAAGCCGGCAGCAGCTCCTTCGGTGCCATCCAAACCAGTCCCGCCGGAAGAGCTTTCGGCATCCGGATTCGTTGTATTGCCTTCTGGGACATTCATCAACTTCAAGTTGCCGTGTTCAGTTTCAATTACACCAGGATCAGCCTTAAGTTGATCGACTGGTTTTTTAACGTCTAATCTGGGATCAGGATTGGTAGCGGGGCTGCCAGTAATCAATGAATTCGCAGAAAGATTCTCTTTCTTGGACGTTAACATTGCAATTTGACTCACCAAATTTTTGTTCTGCTTGATCGCTTTTTCATGTTGAACGGTAAGCTCTTCATTTTGGTCAGCCATCAACTGGAATTTCTGCTTGAGTTTAGAAGATTCGGCTTTCATGGAGCGATTCAATTCGGCCTGACTTTCGTTTTCTTTGACCAAGTTGCTTAACTTGGTTTCCATGTCACCGTTGGCTTGCTCCAGCGACTTTAAGCTATTGGCCATCTCTTGGTTGCGTTTGTTCGCAGCCTGGAAATCCTCCTTGAGGTCGGAATACTGTTTAGTGAGTTCTGTATTCTTTTTGCCCAGTTCTTCTGCATTGGTTTTGGAAGCTTGGAGCTGGCTTGTCATCAAACCCGGTTGCTTGCGAAGCTCTTCGATTCGAGACGAAAACGAGCTGTTGGCCTCCGCCAGTTTTTGCTTTTGAGCAGCCAACTGTTCGTTTAACTCTTCATACTTGGTGTTAAGCGATTTGTTTTCCTTGACTAGCTCGCCGTATTGTTTGCGAGACGCTTCGTAAGCCTTTTCTGACTTGGCCAGCTTGGCAGCGGACGTCTCCAGGTTCTTCTTCATTTCACCGGGCACGTTTTCCAAGGCGGCCAGCTTCGTTGAGAGTCCTTTGTTCTTGGTCATGGCGTCTGAATAGTTCTTGTTTAACGCTTCATACTTGGTGTTAAGCGATTTGTTTTCCTTGACTAGCTCGCCGTATTGTTT
>CAYSQZ010000028.1:25350-32915 GCA_964433035.1 uncultured Pirellulaceae bacterium
CCGGGCACGTTTTCCAAGGCGGCCAGCTTCGTTGAGAGTCCTTTGTTCTTGGTCAAGGCGCCTGAGTAGTTCTTGTTTAACTCTTCATATTTAGCGTTAAGTGATTTGTTTTCCTTGGTTAGCTCGACGTATCGTTTGCGAAACGCTTCGTATGCTTTCTCTGACTTAGCAAGTTTCGCGGCTGACTCTTCCAGTTTTTTGTTCGCCAAAGCCGGTTGCTCTTTTAGCTTTTTCAACAAACCTTCATTTTCACTGGATAGCTTGGAGTTAGTTTTAGCCAGATTTTGATTCTTGGAGGCGAGCGTTTCAATTTCCTTGGCCAGCAAACCGTTTTTGGCCAACGACTGTTTCTGTGCTGCTTTGGACTTCGTCAAACTGGCGATCGAATCTGTCAGGCTCTTCTTCAACTCAACTGGCACTTTTGCCAGTTCTTTCGTTTTGGCCAATTCGTTAGAAAGGGTGGCGTACTTTTGCTTTGACAGACTCATCGCTTTGGCAATCGAATCACGATCTTCTTGGGAAGCAGCGAGTTTCGATTTGGTCTGATAGAGCTGCTTGACGATTTCGGCGGATTTTTTCTTCTGCGCATCGACCCTTTTCTCCATGACGGCATTGCTTTCTTCCAGTTTGGCCAACTTCACCTTGGCGGAATTGTTGGATGCGGTCAGGCGCTCAATTTGTTTTTCGAGTTTTTCGTTGGCTTTAACGGCCGCGATTTTCGCGTCTGTTAGTTTCTTGTATTCAGATTCAAATTTTTCGACGGATGTTAAAAGTTGTTTGTTCTTGTCAGCGATCTTGCCCATTGTGGCATTAAGGTTGTTGTTCTTTGCTTCCAGACCGTCGACGATGTCTTCGGTTCTGGCCAGAGCGGAAGCTTCATCTTTCAGTTTGCCCTCTAGGTCTATTTGGGTCTTTTCGAGTTTCTCTTTGGCGGTGGCGAGTTCGTTGATTCGCGACTCAAGTGAGTCCTTTTGGTTTTTCGCCATTTCGGAAACTCGATCCAAATTTGTCTGGTGCTGTTTTGACAGACTTTTAAGCTCAGCAAGAAACTCTCGATTATCTTTGGTGAGCGCGACCTGTTTTTCGTTCAGCGAGTCAATCGTTTTTTGAAGACGATTTTTTTCGTTTTCGAGGCGTTTGGTTCGGTCACGTTGGGCGGTTCTACTTGAATTCAATTGCGCGGCTAAAGCTGATTGTTCCTTTTGTGATTGATCGAGCTGGCTTTTTAATTGAATCTTTAATTGATCAAGCAAGCTTGTTTGGGCATCTGATTTTTTCATTGCCTGAGACAGCAGCTTTTGGTTCTCCTCGGCTACCGTTTCCATGTTTGACTGCCGGTCAACAAGCTGCTTTTTCAGTCCATCAATTTTGGCCAGGGTTTCAAGGTTCTGCTTTTTCCATGATTCGACTTCAGCGTTGGCTTCTTTTGATTTCGATTGAAATTGTTGCTGGGAATGCGCCAAACTCTTTTTCGTCTCCTGAAGCAAGGTGTCAGAGACCTTGAGCGACGATTCCAACTCGCCATTTCTTTCAGAGAGCTTCTGATTCTGCTGTTGTAGCAACAGAAGTTCCTTCTCAATTTTTTCGAGCTCCAGTTGATGCGCCTTTTCCAAATCGGATGTGGGCGAGGGCATCGTCAAATCGCTGTTAAAATCAGCCGGCGACGGCAAAATGACTTCACCAATCACTTTACCTTGAAACTGGGGAGCCGGTGCGACCGGATACGGATCAGGGTACTGTTCTAGCTCAGGGTAGCGGTGGTTGTACTCTTGATAGGCCGATGGAACAGGCTCAGGAATAATGTATTGGGGTTGTTGTCGGCCCGGTATTGGCTCTGGTACGACAATTGGATCCTGGGCCGCTTGCGAATGTAATGATGCAAAAGCAATTAAGGAGAAGGCGGAAAGGAACGTGCATTCGACAAAGTGCTTGAATTGCATTGGAACAACCTGTAAGAAAGGAGCCGTTAGGGATAAATCTCTTTGCGAATTTTATCGTTTGTGTCCCCGAGACAAGCAAAAAATCGTGGCGTTTTTACAATTCGATTTTCGCTAAGGGCTCAAAGGGAATCGTGCGGTCTATAGGCCATAATCTGGGAAAGATTTTTGCTAGACATTTTCACTGGTCCAGCAGAAAACAGCAATCAATCTTTGGCTTTGAAGTTAAACCGGACATCTATTTTGTCAGGCGACCAGGAATAATCTGGGTGGCTTACGGTCGGTGGAAGCGGTGGAAACGATCGAAGAAACAGTGCTGTTGGGGGATGTAAACCTAGATGGTTCCGTTAGCTTTTTGGATATCTCGCCGTTCATTGCATTTTTGTCCGGCGGAGGGTTTCAGGCTGAAGCGGACATTGATGAGAACGGGGTCAACTTCTTGGATATCTCGCCGTTCATTGCAATTTTAAGCGATATAAATCGATCCCCAGTTTATCCTCGTCAGAGAACTAAACTCTTACTCGCCTAGCACATCCGTTTCAGTCTCTCGTTAAGACCGCTTACTTTCTTCGTCGGACTACCAACCCCGACAATCCCACAACAGCCAACAAAAACGCAGATGGCTCAGGGACCGCAGTAATGTTGTCGACGCGAAAATCGGCAACGATTTGATCCCCAGGAAGAAAGTTCCCGCCCGTTGCCGAAGTCGGGGTGTTGACCGCCGACAAAATCTGAAAACGATTCACTGAATCAAGTGTGTCACTGAGCAGCCCCGTACCGCCGGTGACGTGAGTCAAACTGCTCAAATCAAAATTGAGCGACTGCCACCCGCTTCCATCAACGACATTGATCGCCTCGCTAGTGAACCAACCACCGTCAGAACTATTGAGCCCGATGCGAATGAAGGCATCAGTACCGTTGCCGCTCACGTTGTCGAAATCGAAACTAATGCTTGATACACCAGCAGCAAGATAATCACCTGACCAGCGAGCATCATCATTCCACGTGTGCCATCGTCCACCGGCTCCAGAGCCATCAGATTCGTTTTGCAGATGTCCTGCTAAACCATCGAGTCCCAAACCGACATTTTGAATCGGAGCATTGGGAGAGTTGCCGCCTTCAACCCAACCTGCAGCGCTGCCGATGATAGAGAAGTCATCGACTTGGCGGGCTTCAATTTGGGCGTCAGAGCATTTAGTAAGCGAGACCAAAATGAACGCTGCTGTGAGAGAGATTGACATTAGACGCATGAGAGTTTCCTGCTGATGTGGACTGGTTTCCTGGTGATGTGACTGGTGGAGTGGAGTATGACATGATTATACACGCTCCCCCCATAGTGGCAATTTATTACCATTCCCTACCATTTCCCAAAACTAGGCAAATATCGGTCGGTTCGACGCGTACCGTACCCGTCATTGCTGGCTCAATTTGACACTGAGAAATCCAATCAAGAGGGAAGTTGCGTCATTTGGTTGCCGCAAAAAAAGCACACTCATTTTGAGCGTGCTTGTTGATGTCTGGAGAACTTTTGCAATCGACTATGCGAATTCCTCTTCCATCGCGTCGAGCGTTTCATCTGACCGCTCTTGTGCCAGCTTTTCTGATTCAGGATTGTAGATTTCTTGAGCCTCAGCGACTTTGCGATACCCCATGTTAGTCAAAACTTCGAGGATCTCACTGCAAGTTGGGAACATCCGACCACTGGCTTGCTTGTACTCGTCCATCGCTTGCATGAACTCGACTTCGGCAGTTGAGTAATCTCGCTCGCAAGTCGTTGGATCAATCTGGCGACGACGCTTTACTTTTCGTCGTTCAACAGCCGGAGCATCTGCGGCAGCTTGAGCTGCAGTCTTCTTTTGACGGCGGTCCCCAGACTTCTTTCGCTTGCCGGTCTCATTCAACGCGTCGAGATCTTTCTTGCTGGTTTTCTTAGTTGACTTCTTGGTTGTCTTTGTAGTTTTTTTAGCCATTTGGATGTTCCATTTTCTCGTTACTTGTTGAACCAGTTGAGTAAAGTTAGGGAGCAACTGGTGCCATTGCCTTGACGTTGAAAAAGTACATCACCTAGGCAAACCTGTAGGGTAAAAATGAAACATTGGGCTAGTTAAAGCTAAACGGCTGCGTAGTTGAGCCGACTGTTCCGGTTATCCGGTTGAAGCTGTGTGGCTGGCGTAATTTATCCGGACGCTTGAGAGTTCATACCGGTTGCGCGGGCCAGCCAGATGGCTGATGGGATGCGCTGTCGGTTGACTAGAGAATGCCGGCTGTGGGCGAGATGAGAGTTTTACTAGAAGCAGCTCAAACCTGGTTTTGTAGCGGACGGGGACGAGTCCTATCTAACGGTAAAGCCGCAGGACTCGTGACCTTGTCCACTACTGAGGAATCAATTTCTCCAGGTGTTTGGTCACTACCGAATTGAATTCGCTTGGTCCAACTTGGCTGCGACAGCCTTATTGACTTGGCTGGTGTATAGATGTCGCGCTTCTTGGCTTTGGTCGAGTCGAATCGTCCAAGGAAGATCGGCTCGTAAAGTTCTCATTAACTCATCTGGTGCGACGATAATCGCGGTCGGGTTGGCCGTCAGGAAATCGACCATCTTACTAGTCTGAGCCATTGTGAAAAACTTTACATCGGCTGGATTGTGCACCAAGGTCGAACCGAAAGGTTCGCGTCCATAGAATACCAGCGGAGCGTTTTCGAAACCTTGTGTTGTCTTAAGCTGCTCAGCAGCGATATGAATTGAACGACGCTGTGCCGAAGCGGGAATGATGCGGTGGACGATCATCGAAACGGTAAACAAGGCCAGCAAGCCGAAGCATGCCCACGCCAGTTTGGGCTTGGACTGTTTACGAACCGCCAACGCGGCAAGCAAACCAACCAAGCTTCCTGAAATGACCATCCAGACCAGCGAAGCAGAAGCCCCTGGGAACATGGTCAGCAATACGAGGCTTCCGGCGGCGATCCAAAGTACCAGTTCCAATGGAGCGCGTTTTGGAAGTCCATCGAAAAAGCTCGGTTTTGATCCTGACAACGTTTGCCGGACCACATTTTTGCCCGGGATCAGATTTCTGCCCGGGATCAAATTTCTGCCATCAAGCAATTTTCGCTCAACCAAGACCCCCATCAATAGGCAGATCAAGGGAAATGAAGGAACGATGTACGTGGGTAGCTTGGACTCGGCGAGCGTAAAGAAGCCAATGATCCAAACGATTGCAAGGAACAGGAAGCCGTGCTCCCGGGTTCGCCACAGACGGTTTTCAGGTTTCCGTGAGGTCAGGAATCGGACGGTTGATGGAAGTAGATAGCTGGCTGGGAACATGAAGACGAAGATTCCGACAGCGTAATACCAAAACGGTGCGCGATGGTTGAACGCTGCTGAAAATCGAACAACATGATGCTTCCAGAAAAAGTAGGTCAGAAAGTCAGGGTGAACCAAACTGGTGGCGATAAACCATGGGGCTGAAATCAAAAATGTTGGAACGGCGAACCAAAGCCAGCGGTTTTGGACCTTGGGCTGTTGCGACTGTTTGGCCAACAACCAACCCGCGGCGATCAGCGGTGGAAAACACAAAACGATAGCGATCGGGCCCTTGGTAAGCACTCCGATACCACAGGCGACTCCTGCTATGACGGCGATTGTTTTGCTAAACCGATCGCGAATGGCCAAAAAGCCAAGCATCAAAGTAGCGGTTGTTGTGGTGGTTAACGCCGCGTCCATTGTGACAAAGCGACCGGTGAAGAGGAAACCTCCAGTCAGCACCAACAAAAAAGCGCCAATTGCGGCGGCGCGAAATCCGACCAGGCGTTTTCCGATCAAGAGCGTCATCAGTATCGTTAAAAACGATGCCAGAGCCCCGGGCAATCGCGTCGACCACTGGTTAACTCCGAACCATTGGTAGCTTGTCGCGATGGCCCAGATTTGAAAAGGTGGTTTGTCCCAATACGGTTCCCGATTCAGTTTCAGGCTCAACCAGTCATTGGACTCCAAAACGTTTAGCGCGAGCTGTGCGTTGCGAGCTTCGTCAGGTTCGAAAAGTGCAAACCCCAGCGAGTTGAACAGGCAGAATCCTGCGATCAACATCAGCAACGCTATGGTCGCTAGTTGCTTTGGCCATCTGACTTTTCGCGGATCCAATGGTCCCAGTTGTTGCTTGAGTTCAATTGGGTGCCATGGGAACATCATTGTGTTCCACCAGAATCTGACTGACGATGCCAACGCCCTGCGAATCGTTTTCGATTTTGGAGATAAGGCTGATTTTGAATTGGCTGATTTTGAATTTGTAGCACCAAGGTCGGTTTGGCTGACTTCGAAGCCGTTAAGACGTGCCAAAGCGATCAGCTGTGTTGAAGAAGTTAACGTTTCTTCGGGCTTTAGTACCTCAAGCATTTTGTTCAACGGATCAGATTGAAGGTCGGCGCGCCCATTGGTCGGGCCATGGCCATCAGGTTGATAGTTGCGATTGAGCATTGTGATGCCGGGCAACCATTCTGATTTCCTGGTCCTGAGCAGTGCGGCCGTGATCGTACTGCAGATGCCCGTTTGCAACCGCTTCAAGACGCTCGCGCGATTCGATTGGAGTCCGCCGCTAGATGAGTAAAAAGCAGTCTGAATTTGGAAATCACTTGAACGTGCCTTCAAAAGCTCCCAAACCTCAGGTTCGAACTGGGCGTGGGGATCCATGATTGCGATTAGCGGATACTTGGCGGCTTGGAACGCTTGTTTCAAACAGGGAAAAACTTTTGGGAACGGTCGATAGGTTGTCGTCTCGCAGAGCCTTCTGGTTTGTTCATGATTCCAGTCAATTTGTCCCTGAAAAACCAGGATCAGTTCTGTGCGGCAACGAAGCAGTCCCAAGCCTCGGGCGGCTTGCCAGATTCGATGATCTAAATCAGATTCAGATTGATCGAAGCTCTGCTCATTGACGAGCAAGATCAGCGAAGTGTTACTGAATTGGGTGACTTCGGAAGACGCCATTTTGGTTCATGAGTTAAGTGAGTTTTTGGAGCAATCTTTTCCAAGCTTTGCTGGGATTTTTTAGTCGCCTATCGCTCCGAAGCGGTCTTTTTTTCAAACGCTAAAAATAAGTGCAAATGGAAAACCGAAGCGTCAGCGAGGCGCCTCGATGATCCCCATTGTTGCTCGCTTACGCGTCGGGTTACCAAGATCGAAAAGCCAATACCGGACTAAGGCACGAACATGGCCGCACTGCTTCAGTTCAACCGACTGTATAGCGGAGATTAGGAAAGCTGGGTTCTCAGGTCAATCGCAGACGGGGCGCTTGTTGCAATTCAATCGATGGATCGAGATTCGTCCTTGAAAGCCTGCCCCACCAACGGGGTCTGATATCAAAAACCCGCAAAAATTTAGCTATCACACTAAACTAGGCTTTGTCCCAAAACCGTCACAGCTGCTTTTTCCTCAGCGAAAGTAGCGCGGAACGTATCCCTTCGCAGTTGGGAAGAGCTAGTAGGTCAGGCTGTGCCTGACAGTTGACCGACAACACTGCATCGTGTCAGGCACACAGCCTGACCTACCGCATCCTTTGGCAGTGGGAAGAGTGGAAACGCGCGGAGCGATGCCCACGCGGTTAAACGAACCGCGTCCCTGCTCGTTTAACCGCGAGGGCA
>CAYSQZ010000029.1:0-5237 GCA_964433035.1 uncultured Pirellulaceae bacterium
TGAAGATTCATAACGGCGATACAGTTCAAGTTATCAGTGGCAAAGACAAAGGCGTTCAAGGCAAGGTCCTGTCGGTCGACCACAAGAAACAGATGCTTTTGGTCGAAGGCGTCAACTTGGTCTACAAGCACGTCAAGCCAAGCCAGAAGAATCCGCAAGGTGGCCGGCTTCACAAGGAAAGTCCGATCCGGGCTTGCAAGGTGATGGTGGTTTGTCCCAAGACTAACAAGCCCACTCGCGTTGGCTATCGGTACCTGAAGGATGGTAGTAAAGTTCGGTTTGCTCGCGTCAGCGACACAGAATTGGGAGAGGTTTCTCCTCCCAAGAAATCCTACGCGACCAGCTAGTAGTCGCAGCCGAGAAAATTGAAGTCAGTTTGAACGGATTGAGTGTTTGTCACTCCAGTCCGTTTGCCCAGTGAGCCAAACAGATGTCGAAAGTTGCGTCTCTCCAGTGAGACGCATTTTTTACGCGCACCTGCGACAACTTGATCGAGCATCGGAATTTGCTCAATCGAATTCAATAGAAACTATTCAACTTATACCCGTTTAAGATTGGAAATGACTATGACATTTAATCGACGAGCATTTTTAAAATCAGTCTCTGCCAGCGCTGGTGCTATTGGGGCTGGAGCTGTTGTTTCTCCAATGTTGAGCGGAACCGTTAATGCCGCGTCGCTTAGCCCAAGTCGGCAGGATCGGCTGCAAACTGCCGAGAGTCCGGTTTTCCACTTGGGGCTGGCTGCCTATTCTTTCAAGCCTCATTTTGAGTTCTATAAAGGCAAGAAAGCCAAGAAGCCACCGGCCGATGGCAAGAAGATCGACATGTTCGGCTTTATCGACTACTGCGCCGAACAGAATTGCGGTGCTGAGTTGACCAGTTATTTCTTTCCGCCCGATGCAGACGAAGCGTACTTCCGAAAAATCAGGCGATACGCGTTTCTTAATGGCGTTCCCATTGTCGGTACGGCGATCGGAAACAACTTTACGATTCCCAAAGGTGAAAAGCTAGACAAGCAAATCGCCGACGCGAAAGTTTGGATTGACCGCGCCGTTCAAATGGGCGCTCCTCACATTCGATTCTTTGCTGGTAAGCGCAAAGAGGTTGAAGAAGCTCCTGAAATGATGAAGAACGCGATCGAAGCGTTGCAGGAATGTGTCGACTATGCCGGCAAGGCTGGCGTGTTTGTCGGTGTTGAGAACCACGGTAACTTGACCGGTGACCAGGTCGTCGAGATCGTCAAAGGGATCAAGAGTGACTGGTACGGTGTGAACCTCGATTCGGGTAACTTTGTTTCGGATGACCCTTACGCTGAAATGGAACAAGTTGTTCCCTACGCAGTCCATGTTCAGATCAAAGTCAAAATGAAGACGATGGACAAAAAAGTAAAGATTCCTGCAGACATGGAACGCGTCAGCAAGATCCTCAAAGCCGCTAACTATCGTGGCAACGTCGTCATGGAATACGAGGAAGAGGCTCCTTTTGAAAACGTGCCCGCAGCGATGGACGAAATGCGAAAGCACTTCAGCACCTAGGCAAAACGAACGGCTAGTACCCAATGGTACTTACTTTAGCCACCAATCTCACGAATGAACACGAAACTCAAAGGATCTGATTCGTGTCGATTCGTGTAATTCGTGGCAAAAACAGACCCTCCAACAGACCCTTTGATGTTCAACCTCATGGGCTAGGAATCGCCGATTCTCTTTCAGGGAGAGTTTTCTTTTCTTGTATGGGCCGGCTTCTGCCATCCTCGATGGTCTGCTTCAGCAGCTCCGAAAGCTCAGCGACAATTTCCGGTTGCTTGTGATACAGATTGGTTGTCTCTCCAGGGTCGGCTTCCAGGTCATAAAGCTGTCCCGGTGCATCGGGTGCCATTTCGGGCAATTGGTACTGGTGCATCTCTGATTTTTCGCCGTAGCGGTTGCCGCCTGAACCCTGATGGGCCAGGTATTTCCAATTGCCGCGCCGGATCGCAAGGTACTTTGTGGCGAAGCCCTGCTGCAAAATGTACGGGCGAATGGGCGCGCCTGTGTCGGTACCCTTCATCGCTGGAAGCATGCTAAAGCTGTCGGCCGCGGCTTGATCAGGAATCTCCCCCCCAACAATCTCAGCGACGGTGGCGAACACGTCGGTCAACGAAGTCAACTCAGAAGAAGTGGAACCTTTGGTCACTTTATCGGGCCAGCGAACGATGAATGGGACCCGGTGTCCGCCTTCCCAGTTGTCACGTTTGACACCACGCCAGGGTCTGGCCCCATCGTGCTTGTGGTCTTTTCGCATGCTGATCACCGAAGGAACTTCGGGACCGTTGTCGCTGGTAAAGATCACCAGCGTATCGTCGGCAACGGAAAGTTCTTCCAGAGTTTTCATCAACTCACCGACAATATGATCAAGTTCGAAAATGAAGTCGCCATGAGGGCCAGACTCCGTTTTGCCTTTAAAGGCTCGACCCGGAAAAGACGGCAGGTGCACCGCCTGGGCGGAGTGGAACAAAAAGAAGGGTTTGTCAGGATTTTCTTTGACGTGATTCTGCAGAAATGCTTTGCTCTTCTCCAGGAACTTTATATCGACTTCTTCCAGATCGAAATCGTCCGCGATCATGCCACGACGGCAATCGATGGAGTAGGGATGTTTGGGCAAGTTGGTTTTGTCCAATCGTATTGTGGGCGGATTAGGGATTCGGTTGCCATCGATGTACGCGTAAAGCCAGTCTGTGGTTGGGCAGCAGGCGGTGCCAAAGAACTGATCGAAACCACAATCCAGCGGACCGCCGTCAATCTTTCGTGAGAAGTCAATTTGTTTGACTCCTTCGACTCCCCTTTTGCGGATGGGTTTACCATCGCTGTCATAGAAAGTCAGCCCGATATGCCACTTTCCAAAACACGCCGTGCCATAGCCCTTGTCGCGCAGCATTGCCGGCAAGGTCAGTTCGCCCGGTTTGATCAGAGAGGGACCTCCGACTCCGGAAAACACCCGCCCGCCACCTTCGGCGCGGAAAGGCATCCGGCCTGTCATCAGGCCGTAGCGAGTGGGCGTGCAAACGGTACACGGACTGTGAGCATCGGTGAAACGCATGCCCTGGGCAGCGAGCTGATCGAGGTTGGGAGTTGGAATCCGCGACTCGGGGTTGTAGCAGGCGACATCTCCATACCCCAGGTCGTCCGCAAGAATGACGACGATGTTGGGCAGCGGTTGTTCCGCGCTGGCGATACCGCCAATCAGATGCAGGACCGCGAGAATGGTCAAAGCGAGAAATATTGAGTTTGAATGGCGTTTCATTTTATTCCAGTACTTAAAAAGCAAAGCACAATTTATGCCGATCGCCAACCAAAAGCAAATTGACCCAAAGCAGTGCGACGTTTCGGCTGACCAAGGAGTTTGAAAAGCCAAAGAGTCGCTCATTGGCTCCCGGGCTCGCATTTGGTGCTATTTACCCGTACACTCGAAAACGCGTGGCTGGAAATTTAGCAAACTACTTTGCATGTTGCAGAACAGGAATCAGATATGAAACATGGTGCGAGAAATGATATCGTTGGCGAGGTCGTCGAAATTAAATCCGGAGGTCTGATGGCTCAAACAAAGGTCAAAGTTGACGGTGAGTTTGATCTTTCCTCTGTGATGACAGTAGATTCGCTATCCTCTTTAGGGATTGAAGAGGGCGATAAAGTGCGTGTCATCGTGAAAGCGGTCAATGTGCTGCTGGTAAAGGTCTAGATCGACGTCCCAAACCGGTACTGGGATTCAAAACTACTTTTTCTGCTGAGCGCGTAGATCCTCGATCAACATTTGAGCCTGCGTGGCTTCATCCTGAACCGCGTACTCTACAAAACGCTCGGGCGAGACTTCAAAATGATCAAACACGATTCGAATCGCCCGACCCATTGATGATTGCTGGCGTAGTAAACCCGTGTAGTAGTCGGGAGCTTTTATCTTCTGCGTTTGAGCATATTCGGCAAACGCTTCTTTTAGATCGGCAAGAATCTTTGGATCGTCAGAGGGTTCTGTTTTCACCAAAGTAGCGTGGCAAACCGCTCCACTTTCGCTCTGGGAAACGTCTGTCAGTTTAAGCGTCCCAATAACTGCAAACCCAGTCGCAACCTCCCCGTCTTTCCACATGCCTAGTGATGTGATCGTGCAACAATTGGCGACACTTCCTTCGGTCGCTGTGTTGGCGACCACAAAACGGCGGGATTTTACCTCGTCGAACCATTCGCGATGGGCCTTAAACCGAGCTCGCCGCGCCGCTGTTTTTTCTTCCTCAGACATGTCTGATTCATCTGCCTTCCCGAATTCAGGGCCAGCCAATCCTGCTCGATCAGGGCTCAGAAGCCCCAAGCGCACTTTCTCGGCTTTATCAAATTTCAATCTGAGAAGACTTCGCGATAACTTGAGCGCCGAATCGGTCAGTAACAGCGGATACGATTTCTCTTCGTCAAAAATAAGCGGATGGATATTTCTAGAAGTCTTGGCCATCTCCGCAGCAGGGTAACTGGGTTGTTTGCCTAACAGATCTGGCAAGCACGGTGGAACTTTGATCTCCGAAAAATCGTCGACGCTTTGAAAGCGAATCACGTAGCTGGGCAATGCACTTTCAGTTGAGACCCCATTGGAATCTACGCCGCCGGGTTCTTTGTGCCAGTCAATTCCAACCACCGTGACACGATATAGACCATTTTGCAATTTGAACTGTTGCTTCGGACGTTTCTTCAGATCGGTCATTTGCTGTTCGCCGGGCAATCCGCTGCTGTTGTCGATTGCAACCCAGTCGTGTTCTACCTTCAAACGAAAATCAACGGCGCACCGCTTGAACTTCTCCTCACGATCGGTCAAAGCATCGGTCGTCAGTCGAAAACGGTAACCGCCATCACTTCCGGTCGAAAACCCAACCAACCTGCCCTCCTCAAGATCCTTTTTGATCGCAAACGGAGCGCTGTACCACGCGATCGGATCATCTTTATGACTCGACAGTGAATCGGGATGAAAAATAAGGATCGACGCAACGTCAGTTCCAAGGCCGATCGTCATTGAGGTTTCATCATCGGCGATCGCAATGCGTTGCGCAACGATGACGACAAGCAGCGTGAAACAGAACCGTAGTAGTTGTTGAAAGTTCATTGAGTTCCAGTACCAAAAGGAGGACTGCGCTGTAAAATCAGGCGGCGGTCTAATCCTATCATTTTTAACAGTTTTGCAGTGAAAAAAGAAACGTGAAGAAGATCCCAGCAAACAGATCG
>CAYSQZ010000029.1:5337-32849 GCA_964433035.1 uncultured Pirellulaceae bacterium
TAACAGTTTTGCAGTGAAAAAAGAAACGTGAAGAAGATCCCAGCAAACAGATCGGGCGTTCGCTCATCAGAATTTGCATCGTCCCATCGCCTTCTTTTTCGCGGTACGCTTGCAGTCGCGATAATCGAATGGCTAATGTTCGAGCTTCTGCGGACGCCCTACGCTCCTCCCGGAAGTATGCTGACTCTGCTGGGCACCGAAAAGTATGCTGTCGTAGGAATAATGGCGGTCATCGGGGCGATCTGGTTGATATCAACAGCGGCAATACTAGTTACATCACAACAGACGATTCGTGCTTCAGCGAGAGCCTATTAAGACGTCTTGGCCAGGAGTAGTCTCGCGGAGGAAAAAGGGCGGAGATCTTTTTTGGGAGTCAGTTTTGCATCCCAATTTTTCGGGCCGCTTACTGATTGCGAGCTTGACGAGGGGTTAACTGTGGCAAATCGATTGCGCGAATCGTGACTTCGTCCAGAAGCGCTTCGCCCACTCCACCGAGTGAAAACGTGACTTTGAGAACACCATCCGAAGGGGCGCCACGGTAGAGAGTAAATTCCTGCCAGCCGCGTGTTACCGGAATCCGTTCAGCCATATCGGTGCCGCCCAGCGAGTCGGTAACCATCAACCCATCGTGAGTTCCCTGGATAACCTGAGGGACGTTGACCCAGCCATGAATTCGGAGCAACTGTCCGCTTTTGATTGGAATTTCGGGAGTTGAAATCCAAAGCGGAGTTGATTCAATCAACTGCGGCGTGGCAGTTCGCGGATTCACGCTCATTTTAAGGCCGTAACGACCGTCGACTCTGGCGGCTTCGGACAGCTCTACGTTGGTGATGAGTTTCTCATTGTCCAGACGTCGGTTTTCCCAGCCATTTGACATCATGTGCTGGAGGTTTTCAAAATCGCCGCCAGCCAATCCGTTTGGATTCCACTCGGAAGTCCCCAATCGGCTGGCCAGCTCCCAGTGCAGCGGAATCAAACTTGCGTGAGCAACAAACGGTGTTGAAGTCTTGGACTGAAACATCCCTAGCGGTCCAGTCACCATATCGCGGCGGACGAATGAGAGTCGCTCATCGGTTCGGTTGAGATAGTCGACGGCCGTTTGCGGACTGCTGCCGTTGATCAAAGTTTGGGCTGTTTGAAATGCTGTGTTCGCTTCGGTGAGTGCCCCGGATGCTTCAGCGGAGCTTTTTTGCATTCGTTCCATTTGCTGATTGATCAACTGAGTGATTGCCAGCCACTGCTGCGTAAGCTCGGTGTGCATCTGCATAATGGTCTGCTTACCAACTCGCTCGTATGAGCTTCGAAGCTTATTCATCACCAACGGATCCTGAGTCAAAACTACCGCCGCGAGGAAAGGGCAATTGTCGATTTGAATATTTACTCCCGCGTGGTTTTGGGAATTAGGAAGCGATATCAACCCCGACTGATCGATTAGATAGGCGCTCTTGTTTCCATTGGTTGCCGAATCCTGGAATGAAATGGTTCTTGTTGGAACGTCGCCCGCAAGATATTGCTCGTGGTGCGTGGGGCGTTGAATGAGCAGCAGGCGTGAGCGATTGGTGTTAATCGCGGTGACCTCGATCTGCTTGTCGTTGGTTGTGACCTCACCCATTACCGCACCGCCAACTGCCCAGGGTTCGATCTGGGCAATTTCAGCGTTGACCCACTCGATCGTTTGGGCCCGCAAACGGGAAACTGGGTCGACGGCATCGAGGCGATTGCGAGACCGAAATCGAAGTCCTCTTGCTCCGCCGGTGATTGCTTCATAAACCAGAAACTTGATCTGCTGTGGTTCGATTGGAATCGGTGGCGATTGTTTGGCCAGCGTCCCGATCTGAGCAGTTAGTGATTTGGAAAGCTCCGTTTGGATGTCCGCCCAAACCGGCGTGCCGTTACCGGTGGCTTGACGCCGCTGGTTAATCCACTCACTGTATTGACTGGCAATAAAACTTGTTCCAATCGGCTCGACACCAACCGAAAGAACGTCGGTGAGTTTTGCCAGTTGCGACCAATCAGATTGAGCCCCGCCAATAACCGGGCGACCCATCCGTTGATCCGATTCCCGAATCTCCCGGATGCGCTGTTCGATGACCGGAACGTCTCTCCCAGATAGTTGATCGCCGACGCTCCAACCCAACACGCGGTCAAATTTAAAATCGATTGGACTTAGCCCAACCGAGCTCGGGGCAGGGCAGATCAACCAGAGATCAAGCTTCTGGGCTTGTCGAAGCTGTTCAAATGTGGCCGTTGACTTCAGCTCGACAGTATTGAAACCAATCGCTTTGAGATAATCGAGCGGCTCCCCATTGTGCTCAACGATCCGTGGAAAAAAAGGTTTGTTCTTTACTAACAAAACCGTACCGTCTCGCTTTACCAGCGATTCCTGCTTTTCCCGTGGCGCCGCAACTGTGCCGTTAAGCGATGTTTGCCGAACTTCGTTATCCTTTTTGACCGTCCCAGTGGTGCGGACAGTGTCTGCGATCCCGGCAGCTGAAACCATGCCTTTGAGCCGCAAGTCGTCAATTTGTACCTTCGTGGTTCCGGGTCCGGTGTACAGGTTCAAAACGACTTTGTCGATGTAAGCGTCGCGTTGACTGACTTCTGTGTCAAAGCGACGACGCAGTAACCAAATCTCTTCGCGAAGTTTTTCCGATAGGTCTTTCCCGCCCGCCAACGAAAGCTCCTGCCATTTTCCAGTCGCCTCGTATCTTGGTCCGGTAAGCATGGTGGTCATTGGCCCATCTCCCGAGGGCGAGTCAGTGTGTGGTAGTACGACACGGACCATCAGCCGAATCCCCGGTTGATCAGCTTTGACACGAACCGAAGGAACCAGTTCAGAAATCACAAACGACGGCGGAACATCATGGGAGACCAGAATCTGAGTTCCGGGTCCGTTTTGAACCTCCAGGCTCTCGAACCGGTTTCTGGCAGCGACATTATTGGATCGCCGCTGGTTCCATTTGGACTCGTTGATCGTGCAATCGGATTCATGTCGCTTCCAAGTTGGCGTCATCGAATCAAACGCTTCGTGAAACTGCGCTTGTGCCAAAGAGGCAAACAAAGCCAACAGAAAGAACGTTACTGAAATCCGAATTGCGTTGCTTGGAATCATATTCGCAGCCACTTGAAGACAACAAGTTTCGAGAAACCCACGTTTAGGTTTTAACGTGAGGTCTTTTTTCAACACTCGGTGAAATTCCACCAAGCATGGTTTCGGTCAGCTTTTATCAGGATATGCGCTCAATCGCCATGTCAAAGCGCTGCCTTTTGGCAACATCGGGAGATTACTGCTGAGTTCCGTCGAGGCTTTGGAAATACGAGAAAAACCTTGCTAGCACGAGGTTTACGGGCAAATCGGTTTTGTTGTCTGCAGGATTGGCATCACCAGTGCTTTATTGCCAGTCAGAGATTGAAACACACACATTCAACAAAGACATTTCAACGAGCGACTGCAAGCATGAACAAAATCGAATCTAAGACCGACCAATTGCCACTTGATCTCAATGACTTAATCACAGTTGTTCAAGGGCTACCTGAGGAGTACCGAGCTCAACTGGAGCAACCCATGAAGCGGGTTGTTGAGTATACTCGTCGTCGTCGACGAATCCTGAACTTGATCCAAGAGGCGTTGAGTCAGCTACGAATGGACATGAAGTACTTGATGTTCGACCTGGAAGCTACCCGTCGCGAGCGAGATGCGTTCAAAGACGCATTAGACGGCGACGGCGGCGAATTCTAAACCAAAGTGTCTCAATGGGGCTGGGACTTATTCCAATATCTGCGATCCAGTGGTAATCGGATGTGAGTTTTCAGCCGCCACGATACAAACTGTACATTGTCAAACTGCACATTGTCTCCCTGTTGGGGAAAGGCCAATCCAATTCGATGGATTGGCCTTTCTTTCTTTGAGTCGAAGAATTAAAAGCGATCTAAAACTGGGGATTCAGGCTCTGGATAAAAAGCTTCCACCTTAGATGTAGTACATACCAAGTTCATACCAAAAATTCGAAACTGTACGTCAAAGTTGTCTGCGGCATCGGTTTAGAATATCATGGGTGACTCTCGCCTGATGTCCGCCGAGATTACTTTCCAGCTTTACTTCCTGTTCTCATTAATTTCCTGTCCTCATTCATCAGCCAGTTAATAAGTAAGTGGCTTCGTTTCCCGGTTCGACAACAATGACTGACCTTTCAGCTGATCAGCTCGCACAACGCATTCATGATTGCGGTTTGATGGGCAGCAAAGAGCTAGAGCAGACCCTCGCCGACGCGGGGGGACGCGGACGAGCCAGCTTCAACAACTTTATGATGAAATTGCTCGAAACCGAGCAGATGACTAACTGGCAGATCTCTCGCGTGGTCGATGGCCAGCGTCGAGGATATTTTTACAACAAGTGGAAAGTTCTATATCTGATTGGTGCTGGGACATTCGCTCGCGTTTATCGCGGTGTTCATACCGAAACTGGCGAAGTCAAAGCCGTCAAAGTCCTCCGGCAGCGGTACAGCGCTGATATCGAAACTCGCGATTCGTTTCTTCGCGAAGCGCGGGTGGTGATGGAGCTTCGTCATCCCAATATCGTACCGATTTTCGAAGTCGATGAAGACAAATCCAGATATTACATGGTGATGGATTTTGTTGAGGGTCAAAATCTCCGCGAGTACGTTCGAGCGCATAAAAAGCTTCCGTACATTCGAGCGTTGAAAATTACGCGTGATCTTCTGGCCGGACTGGCTCATGCTGCCAAGTTCAATGTCTACCATCGGGACATGAAACTTTCCAACGTACTGCTTTCATCACGAGGTGTCGGCAAACTGGTGGATTTTGGATTGGCGACTGTCAGCAGTGACGACGGCAAGGGCGGGCCGCGCAGTATCGATTACGCTGGTTTGGAACGCTGTACCAAAGTTAAGCGAAACGATACCCGAAGTGATTTGTTCTTCGTCGGTACGATGCTGTACCACATGGTTACAGGTGAGCCGGCCATGAGCGAGACCAGAGAGCGAATGAAGCGTCTCTCGGCTGACCGATTCAGAGATATCAAGCCGGTGACCCTCCACGATCCCGATTTGCCGCATCGTTTGGTAAACTTCATCAATCGTTTGATGGAAATCGATCCCGAGAAACGAGTTCAGACCGCCAAGCTGGCTCAGGAAGAAGCCGAGTCGGCGATCAAAGCGATCGAAGCTGGTGATGTCAAGAAATACGATGAGAACTTGACCGAACAAGAGGCGCAAGCTTACGACCAGAAGATCTCGATGCAGGAGGAAGGTCGAGGCAAGACGATTTTGTTGATCGAGTCCAATATTAAAGTTCAGGACAGTTTGAGAAAACGACTCAAAGACATTGGTTATCGAGTGCTCATCACCAGCGATCCCGTCCGGGGTTTGGAGCGATTCTCAGATCTGGACCCGTCCGACGACCGGCCCGCCGATTGTGTCATGTTCGGATGTGCCGGTCTTGGGAAGGACGGCATTAGAGCGTTTGAGGAATTCGTCAAAGGGGAATATACGTCCAAGCTGCCGGCGATTCTTTTCGTAATGGAAAAGCTTAAGCGTTATGTCAATCCTGAACTCTTTAACGAGCATCGTATGCAGCTGCCGTTGCCGATCAAGTTTAAGCATGTCCAGTTGGGCCTGCGGAAGTTGCTCAATACGCCGTCGGGTTAGCATCTTGCTTCAGCAAGAAAATGAATTTCGAAACACATTGATGGTTTGTGGCTCAAGATGTTTGAAGTGTACTGCAAGAGATTTACACATCGAAAAGCGGCGCCATAACCTTGCCATTCGTACGCTGGGTTCAACGAAAACAGACGTTGAGTCAATAGACAAAGGTTCCCTTCACGCGTTTTGAAATCAGCATATAGGGACACCAGACCATGGCGCGTATGGTCATTTTAGCCAAGAGAGCGTAGTCCTTTGCAACCACGGGATCGTCGAGCAGCATCTCGCAAAGTGCGTTGTCCAGAACGACGATCAGAATCATCATGACACTATAAAAAATGAACAGGCCCGGGAATAGCTTGCGTTTCTTTATGAAACTCCAAGCCAGAACAAGTGCAAGAACGGTCGCTGCAGAATTCGCCACGACTTCGAATGCCAGGACCAACCCATAATCGAGATCCGACCAACTGGCCCACGTAAAATATGTACTTCCGCCTATCACAAGATTGATCGGTGCCAAAAATGGAGCCAGGATCACTCCGATGCCAACGAGTATTAGCCAACCGCCAATCGACTCGTAGCCAGGTTCCGCCATACCGGTCCCGCGAAACCTTGCAGCGCGGAGCAATAAAAACGCCATCACACCAACGACAGCAACAGACAAGAGAACCAGAAAAATTGCCAGCCAGTTGATGCGATTGTCAACTGGCATGGGCTCTTCTGGATAGTCACCCAGAAGGTCATTGAGTTCTTCATACTTGCTCAGATACTCGGCGACATCACTGGCTGCCACGCGATCCTGCAAAGTCTCGATCGAATACTCAAATTCAGACGTATTCCCTTTGAATCGCTGGCGAGTTGAAAACTTGAATGCCGGACTGTTGACTTCTTCAACGTAGTCATCGTAGTCGAGCGGGTCGGGAGTCCTGAGAATCGTCTTGTACGTTCGTCGAGCAGGGTAAGAAATGGCGAGCGGTGTCTTTCGAATCCGGGTTTCTGGATATGGCAATACTCTCCCCAAGCCGAAAGGGTACAGCTCCACTTGTCGTGGCTGATCTTCGTCACCGACGAACAAATCGCCAACGGTGTATTTTTCAACAATGCGCAATGTGTTACCGACGATATCGTCAGTGATTTCCAGCGGTGCGGGATCCCGAATACCAGGATACGTCTTCGCGTAGTAGTTCAGATAGTCGTTTGCCATTGTTTCGTAGTTTGAATCAACCAGTGAACGGCGCATGGAGTCTGCCGCGCGACCTGAGTAAGTAGTGCGAACTTTCATCGTGGCCGGGGCATCGTAATCATCGACGTCGAAATTAACGACGACGTGCTCCTGGTCCATCGCCTTTGCAGGAACGCGAACCGTCTCAAGCTTTTCGCTGCCTTTACGAAGAACAAGCGCCTTGCCATAGGGAGGCACGTACGATTCTGAAAACTTCCCGCCTTGTTGGCTGAACGTCGGATCTACCCAGATTGTATTCCCACCAAGTTTGGCTTTTACGATTACGTGATTGAAAGCGAGAGGCGTCGGCAAAGAATCATCAATGTGACTTCTCCGATAGGTATTCACCAAGGCAGGCGAAGCTTCGATGTCCATGGAACGCAACATCGCGCAAAGGAGTCCCGCTTTGCCTTTACAGTCACCAAAACGGCATTCCATCGTTTTTGACGGGGCGGCTGGCAGCAGCCCCCGAGAGCCCATTGTCATACCAACGTATCGAATCTTGTCCTGAACAAACCGCAGCGCCCGCAATGCGAGCTCTTCCTTTTCAGTAGTTTCCTGTTTCCATTCGTCCAGAATTTTCAGAGTCTCTGGATCGAGTGGTTCGTCCAGAACCTTGTAGGTCTCTAGTCCCCAGGCCACCACATCCGCCCACTCACTTGTACTACTGATTTCCAGGTAGGGCGTTTCATCAAAATCAACCGGCGTCAGGTCTTCATGTTCAGACGCAGCTTGTGGCGGAATGGACCATGAGTATTCGACTCGATCTTCGAGCTTCCTGATTTCCGGCTGAATATCGGAATAGCGTGCCAGATAAGACACTGGCGTTTCATAGTCCCACACCAGTCGATGAAAACTACGTTCGACGGGCACATAGAACTGAATCGGCAGCCGAAAGGAATAGTGGCCCAACAATGCCGGATTCCTACCGACAATCGTGTATTCGACAACGACTATGTCGTCGACTCGCAAGTCATCCAAGAACACAAGGCAGCGCTTGTCCTCGTCATACACATCCCGCGACAGGTCATCCTCTGGCTGGAAGACCTTCATCTTCTCAAGATCAAGCTTGTCAACCGTTTCGTTGCCGCGCCGAATCGAAATATCGTGAATGATCAGCTTCGAATAGGCCGGATCAAAGTCGATCGTCACCTTCAACTTCTGTTGAACGCCCGTATCATTGGTAACGCGATAGACGCGTTTGCGGTACGATTCCTCCTTTTGCGGACGGTGCTGGGAATCGGTAAGAAGATAAACTACAGATTCGTTGCCACTACCGAGGCTTGGCGTGACAACGGTCGCGTCCCACTCTTGGACCTCAACCCACCCAGGTCTCTCACCAAGGCTCACATCTTCGTGAACTGCGAATAAAAATGACGGTAAAAGCAGCACCAACGCTGGCAGCAAGACAAAAGGGCGAAACATCTATTTCCGTTTCAAAAAATCCTGGACATCGGGGCCGTGTTTGCCAACGGCGCTTCAACCATTCACATATTATACGATGAATACCGCAGGAGGAATTGTCAGTTTTCGTGGCACAACGGACAACAGGCTGTCCAACCACTAAGTTTGCTTGCCGCAACACAAAACGCGATGCTTTACAGTCAGCGGGATTGCTGTTTTGACTTTTGGTTCAAGTGTATTTTCAACCGCAGGCGCAGCCGCTTCTCTTTCCTGGGGATTGTCGAGGTTGATCTTTTTTGATCTGAGCCCAACTGACAGACGTCACCCAGTTCGGTTCGGATCAATTCGGCTTGTTTCAGCAGACGCGAGGCGATGTCTGGATTCTGATCTTCTTTTTATTCCAGAACGGTTGATCCTTTACCGACCGAGGCAGATGCAGTTTCCAGTCGCCCTGTCGAACCGCTTGAAGATTGGTGCCGTTGTAGTAGTACAGAAACTCGTGGGGAGAGGTGGTCGCCTGGCCGCGGAGAATCGGCAAAATGTTCCTTCCGTCGACGCCTTCCCTTTACTTTGGTACCAAAAACGAACCGACTAGCGTCAACAAGCCCAGCGCCGATAGACCGAATAATCCATACGCGAAATTCTTCAATATTGCAGCCTGCTTGTTGGAACCGATGTGAGGTTGCTCGACCCATTCGGGTAAACCCTTGCCGACGTCCATCGTGACGAAGGTTCCCAGAATGTTGGCGGGTGGCTGTTCGTCGACCCACTTCTCAACTTCTGCCAACCGGCCCTCAACGTCAAACTCGATGACCTTGGATTGGGCGAATTGGTATAGGCCAACCCCTGCTGCGCCGGCAAGAACTGCCAGCGCAAGGCCGCTGACGAACAGGGCGTTTTTCCAGCTTCCGGCGTTGGATTTCCGAGTTTGACTTGCCCTTGGCTTTGAACCTCCAGCCGAATCAACCTGTTCAAGCTGCTTAAGCGTTCCCAATTTGGGAGCCAGGTTCGCTGCTCCGCAACTTGGACACACCAAATCCTGTCCGGCTTGTTTAGTGACAAGCTCAAACTTGTGTTCGCAATTGGAGCAGGGGTAGAGATAGTGAAGTGACATTGCAATCCAATAATGCCTGATAAGGGGAAACCGCTGGAGGTCTTGCTGGCTTCCGGCGAATAATAATAAACACAGGCCGCCCGAAAAGTCACTGATTAGTTTAGACAGCAATGCAAGTGTCGACCAAATTATATTCCTGCTATCAATAAAAGTAGCAAATCTTGGGGAATTTCAAACCTGCCTTGGTTTTCGATTTGAGCTCCTGATTTGCCCAACTACCTGATCATCGCGGTTGGCTTCTTGGGGATATGATTGCGTTAATTTGCTGAAATACCCGGCGACAATCTATTCCGATTGATTGGGTCGTTTTAAAACGCTCATATTGACCGATCAGGCGAATACGTCTCTCAGTAACGCCCTTGGGAGAAGACTATGCAAAAAAAGTGGACCAATTCTATTTTTGGCTGGACGATTCAAGACCCCAAGTTACAATAAGTCCAGCAAAACAAAGCTCATGCTGTTACAACAGTCCACCCAGGGTTAGTCTGCTCCACTTCTGGTTCTGACCCCCCTATTTACCGAGTAATATTTGTTTGCAACAAGCCGAAAGGCAACCCAACGCGGGAACCGGTGAGAAAGATTCTGCGCACGGCATCAAGGGACGGGGCTGTTTCAAGTCAATTGATTTGACAACTATTGGATCCAAAATCGGTTACCAATCGATTTCAAATTGGTGACCTATCGATAGTCTGATTTGGATCGGATCAAGCACGATTCGACCAACAGACGAGGATGACTGCAATAGTTGGCTAATTGGTATCTTCTTCCAAATGTTTCTTCGCCACGGGTTTACGTTAAACGAGTGGTAAACTTTTTTTCGTTCGGTGTGTCGAGTCTCACGACTTCCATGCGATCAGTCCGATCGCCAGACATACTTCACTGAAACATAACAGTAAGCAAACAGCGCAGGAGTCAAAATTGTTCGACGCCCTCCTAGAAGATGACGACGCAACACGCACACGTGTCGCCCCCAAACGTTTTGAAGAAGTTGTCGAAGCCAGTACCGCCCAACCAGCCGAAGCCGCTACCCCCAAGCCTGCCGTTGCGATGGCCAGTGGATTGGAAGAGTCGGATTCCTGGTCGGACGATCCGGTGAGAATGTACCTCACTCAGATGGGTGAAATTCCGTTGCTCACGCGTACCGAAGAGATCACGCTTGCTAAGCGGATCGAGGTTACCCGTCGTGAGTTTCGAACCAAGTTGCTTGAATGCGATTATGTGATTCGATCGGCATATAAAACGTTGGTTCGTGTTCACCGTGGTGAGCTTCCTTTTGATCGTACCGTTCAAGTTTCGGTAACCGATCGCTTGGAGAAGGAACAGATTCTTGGCCGAATCCCTCACAACTTGAACACACTGTCTGTGTTGCTCAAGCGAAACCGTCACGACTTTTTGACAGCGTTTTCCAAGAGCCAAAAACCAAGCCGTCGACGCGCAGCTTGGCAAGATCTCGGTCGCCGTCGCCGTCGAGCGGTTCGATTAATCGAAGAGCTTGGTTTGCGTACTCAGCGAATCGAGTCGATGATTCGCACGATTGAGGAATTCAGCATCCGCGTTGACGAGCTGTTGCTCAAAATCAAGAAACATAAAAAGACGAAAAAGCCAGCCAGTGAGCGTGAGCCCTGGATTCAGGAAATGCGGACCATTTTGCTGGCTTGCCAGGAATCACCTGCCAGTCTTCGGGCTCGGGTTAAGTTCCTGCGTGAGATTTATACGAAATATCAGAAGGCCAAGCGTGAGCTTTCCGAAGGAAACCTTCGTTTGGTTGTCTCGATTGCCAAGAAGTACCGTAATCGTGGTTTGAGCTTTCTTGATTTGATTCAGGAAGGTAACGCCGGTTTGATGCGTGCTGTCGATAAATTCGAGTTTCGCCGAGGTTTTAAGTTTTGCACCTACGCGACTTGGTGGATTCGCCAGGCGATTACGCGAGCGGTGGCTGACCAAAGCCGAACGATTCGTATTCCGGTCCACATGGTTGAGACGATGTCTCGTGTTCGAACCGTTTCACGTCAGTTGCTTCAGGAGCTGGGACGCGAGCCGACCCTCGAAGAAGTCGCACGTCGTAGTGAAACAACGATCGACGAAGCCCGTCGAGTGTTGGCGATGAGCCGATATCCAATCAGTCTCGATCGCCCTGTTGGCAATAGCGAGGATAGTCATTTTGGTGACTTGCTGCCCGATGGCGATGCTGAGAGCCCGTCGATTGGAGCGTCGCAGGAAATGCTACGCGGACGTATTCAGGATGTGCTGAAGACGCTTAGTTACCGTGAGCGGGAGATTATCAAACTTCGTTACGGGCTTGGCGATGGTTACAGCTATACGCTCGAAGAAGTCGGTCACATCTTCAAAGTAACGCGTGAGCGAATTCGACAAATCGAAGCAAAGGCTGTTCGCAAGTTGCAGCAGCCAAGCCGTTCGCAAGAGCTGGTCGGTTTCCTCGACTAGTGAAGCGCTCAACTAAAGACACCAAGGGCAGGAACTTCCTGCCCTTTTTTTATGCCTGAAAACGGGTTTCCATTTGAGTTCTAACCGACCGGAGTAGGACTCGTAACCTCGTCACTACCTCGGAAATGGGACTCGCGTCCACTAACCGGAACCCAATTGAAACTGTGGCAGTGATGTCGGCAGGATCCTTCCTATAGGGAGGGCAGCAAGATGATAATCTAGCATGCCGCAATCGAGCATCCCCCAACTAGGCCCTTTTGAGTCTACCTCGCGGGCGCTCGCCCGGAGCCCTGTTGTTGTTTGACCTGGTCGATCAGCGCTCTGGAGTCTTTGTAGATCAAGTCCTTACCAGAATTTCTCGTTTCATCGGCCAAACTCCTCAGCTGATTCAATAACGCTGAGTTCATTCGCGATTTTAAGTGACGATTGTCCGGCTGGAGTTGGACCACGTGATCAAAACTGTTTTTGGCATAACGAAGGGCTTTGAGCGCCCTGCCGAATTCGCCTGTGGCGATTAGAACCTGCGACTCTTTGCACATAACCGAACCATAAAGCGAATGGTAATCGGGGACTTGAGGAAACTGAGTTTTTAGTAACTCGGTTAGTTCAACCGACCGGTCGAGTAGCTCCAGATTGTCTTGTGAAGGATTGGAAAAATCGCCCAACATGCACGCCAGTGCTAAACGAAAACGGTAGGCAGGGTTGTCCTTATTTTGCTCAATTAGAAACTCAAGTTCATGGATCGCTTTTCTACGAAAGTCACTAGCTCCATCGGGATCGGGCACCAACTGGGAAGCCGCCAAAGAGCAATAGGTGTTGGCACGAGCTGATCGGTACTCGATGTTTTGTGGATCCGATTCAATCAGCTGATCAAGTAGTTCAAGCGATTGTTCGGACAGGCGATTGAGGATTTTGCTGATTTCGGCGTTGGTTCCTGTCATACCGCCGCCACGGGCACCGCGATTACTGTTGCCGCCGCGTTTGGGTGAATTTGTTTTTTGAGTGTCGGGTGATTGTTTCGCTGTTGACTGCATCAATTTTGCCCGAGCGCCATGACGTGACTTTCCCCGTGGCCTCTTGCCCTTGTTTTGTCCGTCTCTTGCTGACCCCGAACTAACTCTCGCAACTTTTTTGTCGTAAATGTCTCGATAGATGTCCAAGAACGCGTGACGCTCAGATCGGCGTTCACCGCCTTGAGACTTAAACGCTGCAATTAAAGCACTGCTGGAGCCAAGAGAATTAAGCGTTTTGGCCCATTCAAATTTCAATTCGTCGTCGAGCTGATCTACAGGAACGCTCTCCAAAAGCGAGATGGCTTCCTGATTTTCCTTCAACGCCAGAGGCCAACTTTCCCGAGGGCTCTCGCGCCTGAGTACCCTCGCCAGTTCTGACTTTACCTTAACCAACGCTACCAGAATGTTCTTGGAATCAGAATCGTCGAGGATTCGCTGGTAGAGATTGATTGATTTACGATAGGCTTCGATTGACGGCTTGTATTGGCCGACCAATTGGTGAATATTCCCGGCTCGTCGAAACGCCCGGGCAGATTCGACCAGCAGGGCTTCGTTGTCGGCGTTCTGATTGGCAAACCGGTCGTAAAACGCCAGGAGTTTTTCCAGAAACTCTGTGTCTTTTCTGGTTACCGTGGTTTCGATGCCCATTAACTCTTCAAAGCCCTCGACATCGTTGCTGTCAGGGGAGGTAGATCCTCGCGAAATCACTTGACTAAACATCTCGTCAAATGCCTCCAGCGTGACATCGACATTGGCGTCGGCCCGGTCGTATTGGGCTTTCATTTTCTCGGCGTAAGATTGAGCCTCGTTACGGGCTTTGACAGCTGCCTTTCGCTGATGTTCGGACTCGATTTTTTCACTGGCCAACTGTGCCGATTTTGTTGCTTCATTTTTCAACGCATCGATCGTGAAAAGGTATCCAATGATTGTTGAAGCAGCGACCATTGAGAGCAGGATGGCCGAAACGGCCGAGAGCATTGCCGCCATCGGATTGCGCCGGCTCCATTTGGCAATGTTCTCAAGCGTAGAGGGGGGGCGAGCTTTGATTGGGCGATCTTCGATGAACGCCAGCAAGTCGGCTCGCATCGCTTCGGCGGTTTGATACCTTGCCGAAGGATCGCGAGCGATCGCTTTGTCAATGATCGTACTTAAATCGATCGGAATCTTTGAATTGACTTTTCGCGGTGAAGGCGGCGATGACGTGGCGATTGCGCCAATGATTTCAGCCGTCGTTCCCTTGGCGTACGCAGGCTGAAGTGTTGCCAGTTCGTATAGCGTCAGACCCAGACAATAAACTTCGCTTCGTTGGTCGTACTTGCCTTCCAGTGATTCAGGCGCCAGGTATCTTGGGGTCCCAACGACATCGCCAGTTTTGGTTAAGTTGAGCTCGCTGGAATTATCTTTGGCCAATCCAAAATCGGTGATCCAGACGGTTCCTTTACGATCCAGGATCATGTTTGAAGGCTTGATGTCACGATGCAAAATGTTTGACTGATGAGCATAGGAAAGGGCGTCGGCAATATTGGCGCCGATTCGAGCGGCCCAGCGAAAATGCTTCGAGCCTGATTTTACCGAGGTTAAGTTCGTGCCAATTCCTATTTGATCAGAGCTCTGACTTGCGTCGAGTTGGTCGTTGAGCGAAAAATCATCCGACGAAAGCTCTGCGTCGCTGGCAGGATCGAGCGGCGGCGAAACGAGAGTTTCCGCCTTGGTCTCGTCGAGTCGGCTACCTGAAAACGCATCCGAGAGTCCGGCAACGATCTCGCTAAGCGTCCGGCCATCAACCCAGTCCATGACGTAGTAGTGAAAGCCGTCACCCTCGCCAGCGCCAAAAACCGAAACGATATTGGTGTGGTGGAGTTTGGCGGCAGCTTGCGCTTCGCGCTCAAATCGCTGCACGTGTTTGCTGCTATTGACCAACGGCGTGGGCATGACTTTGATCGCAACTCGTCGACCAAGTGATTCATGAATCGCTTCGAAAACGATTCCCATCCCACCTCGGCCCAGCTCGCCGACGATGGTATAGACTCCAATTTTTTGGAGCGACGAAACCTCTTCCAGATTGCCTCGATCGCTTGTCAGCGCGCCGGCGCTGGGCTTGAGTTGTTCGATCATCGCGACGGAAGCTAACACGTCCTCCAGCTCGGATTTCACAGTCGGAAATTTCTCCTGATATTCAGCGATCGAGGGATGCTCTCCAGCGCGAAGGCGTCGCGTAAATTCATCCACCACTTCTTCAAGAAGTTCGGAATTGGCCGAAGATGAATTTGAATTACTGGAGTTTGACATCAGTCCTTATAGTTTTTTGCCTTTTCCATAATTTCCCGAAGTCGTTTTAGCGCTCTAAGGTACCGCTTGCTCGCAGCTGCTGGCTCGATTCCCAGCATCTTTGCGGTTTCCAGATTGGATAGCTCTTCAAAGTTTCTCATCACGATCACTTCTCGATCCAATTCATTCATTTCCGCCAACGTAGCCTCTAGGGTAGCAATCTGCTCGGCTCGTTGCATCATTAAGCTGGGAGATGTCAGTTGAGCCACAATATGGGCGGCCAGGGCCAGAGAGGTTTTGCCCGAATTGTTGTTGGCATGGAATTTAACCTCTTTACGAACGTCTCGCTTCTCGGCTCCAAAATGATGCCGATGAATTTCGGCCAGTTTTTGGCTCACTTCCAGGCGCAGCCATACAAAAAATGGCATGTCGTCTTTTTTCAAAAAACTGTCGATACGCTTGGCAGCACGGACATAAGTTTCTTGAATCACATCAGATTCTGAAACTCGGCCGCCCAAGCGATAATCGAGCCGAAAGTTGACGATTCGCTTAAGTCTTCCTTCAACGGCGAAGAAATACTTAGCCAGCGCTTCTTCCCGGTCGGCTTCAAGAGCCGCCACAATTTCGTCTCTGTTTGGCAGGTCATCAGCCATTGGTCTACTTACTTCAGCATCTTGGGAACGGCTCAATCGTTGCGATTGAGTGAAAGTATATCAAGGTTTTTCAAAGCCCTTGTATATTTAACCCAACAAAGCTCTCGAACTCCCGGTGGAACTCCGAGTTTTATCCAATTCTTGGGGCCAATTGTTCCTTTTTCAATGATTTCATGGAAATCACGGCCGATAGCTGCTCGCGTTTCCAGTTCCGCTGGCTCATCTAAAAGGCCGATTTCTCATATCATTCTCAGAAACTTGCTCTATCAACGAAGCGCAGGCTGACCTACCTGTTGAATCCCATTACGCTTGAGGCGAAGCATTGAGCGAGATCGAGTTGACGACGATTGCTTTCAAGTGCGGCGCGGCAACCACTGCGGCGTCGATAACTTCTTGTCCGGAAGTTGCTTCAAGGACATCGGGTTTGGCAACGTTGGTGATGATCGACATACCCAGAACCCGCATTCCGTAACGGCCGGCGACGGCGACTTCAGGAACAGTCGACATTCCGGCGACGTCAGCTCCCACTCGGCGGAGGAAGCGGTACTCAGCACGAGTCTCGTAGTTGGGACCCAGCATTGACGCATAAACGCCTTGGTGGATCGGAAAGCCGTTCTTGCGAGCGCATGATTTGGCTTGTTCAATCAGCTCATTGTCGTAAGCATCACTGCGAAGGGTAGGGCGGCCAGCAGAAGTCGGTGCCGTCATCTGCGGCGTTGAACGAAACATGAAATCGATATGACTTTCGATCAACATGATTTCGCCACTGGCAAACTTGGGATTGATGCCTCCCGATGCGTTGGAGACAAACAAAATTTCGACACCCAATCGCTGCATCGTGTGGACCGCGAGTGTCGCTTTGTCGACGTCGTAGCCTTCGTAAAGATGAAATCGACCTTCCATCGCAATAATGTCCTGGCCGGCAAGTTGTCCGCACACGAACTGGCCTTTGTGGCCCAAGGCGGTGCTATGAGGAAAGTTCGGGATTTCCTCGTAGGGAATTTCTTCTTCTGTTTGGATCTCTTGGGCGAGTTGGCCGGCGCCGGTGCCCAGGATTATTCCGAACCTTGGAGACTTGTTCCAACGATCTCGTACGAACTGGGCAGATTGGTGAATTGTTGATTCAAAATTGATTTGAGAGCCTTGGGATTTGAAGGTAGATGAGCAACGATGAGAGAGTCGCGGTGGGGAAGAATCTACACTTAAGGTTTCTTTTTTGGTACGGGCGGTGCTTCCATTTCGATTGGTTTTTGGGCGGATCCCTGTGGGGCTGGTTTGGATACGGGTTGTTTGGATACAGGTTGTGCGGATACGGTTTCTTCAAAACTGATGTACTTGCATCCAAAAAGCCGGTCGTTGGCGGCTTCGGCATGGCAACTCATGCAGGAAGCGACTTTTCCCGAGGCCAGCACTTTACGACTGTCCGCGTCGACGATGCCATAAACCCAACCCTGGTCGGTTTTGGGGGTGTCCTTGGCCAGCTTGGCCATGATAAAAAAGTTCTGCCGCTGTCCGATCTCAAGCGTTTGATCACCGACGGTTGCTCGTGGATTTACCCGATTTCCTGATGCATGATTTACAAGATTACGAGCCGCAGGGTTGGATGAACTTGAAGTCCAGGCTTCTTTGACCACAACTTGTCCCACCGGAGCCGGGGAACCTTCAGGGTTTACATAATGCCCGATCTCTTTTGCGAACAGGAAGTAGAGCTTTTTACCGTGCGACGATTCATGTTCGCTTTCGCTCATGAAAGGTTGCGGGCTGTCTGCATCGTCAGGCCGGCAGTCGGTGGGAGCCTGTCTGGCAATCGAGTTAACCATCCCATAGAGGAGGTAATCCTGGGTCGCTTCGATCAATAAGTCGTGAAACTCGGGCTCATTAATGTCTGGCTCAGTCGAGACGACAACCTTTTTGGGAGACGCTTTTTTGGGCTCTGGATTGTTATTGCTGGCAACACTGGTGGATTTGCTGTGAGTGTTTGCTTTATTTGCTGAACCGGCAGCATCTGGCTTTGAGCTTGTTGAATTATCGCCGTCGGAGTTTGAACAACCGAGCGTGAATAATGCCAAGGCACCAATTGTCAGAGAAAAAAGGAACACACCGATGCGACTGCTCAACGTTGCCCGCTGCATCGCCTTTGATCGTCTGGAAATTCTTATGTTGATTGGAGTCATTGCTTCTCTTTTTACTTAATCGCGATCAAACCAAAAATTTCTACTCGACTTATTTTTCTTCAGAAAGAACACCCATCACCAGTTTGGTAAGTTTGGGCTCGGCCTCGTTGGCGACTTTGACGATTTCGTGAGCGTCGGCTGGCTCGAGTGCGTCAGCAAGACACATGTCGGTCACGACCGAAAATCCAACGACCCGCATCCCGGAATGTACGGCAACAATGACCTCGGGGATGGTGGACATTCCTACGACATCGGATCCGATCATGCGTAGGAAGCGATACTCAGCTCTGGTTTCAAGGTTGGGCCCGGCGACAGCCACCAATACGCCTTTGTGAGCCACGATGTCCTCGGTTCTGGCGATGCGCAGCGCCCGCTCGATTAGCTTGTGGCAATAGGGCTCGCACATATCCGGAAAGCGTGGTCCCAGTCGATCATCGTTGACGCCGATTAACGGGTTGTCTCCCATCAAGTTGATCTGATCTTCGATCAACATGATATCGCCTTTGGAGTAATATGGGTTTAGGCCACCCACCGCGTTGGAGCAAACGAGCAAGTCGGCCCCCATTGCTTTCATCACTCTGATCGGCAAGGTGATCTCTTTGAGCGGGTATCCTTCGTACATGTGGATCCGGCCTTCCATCGCAACGACGGGAAGTCCTTCAAGGGTCCCACACACCAGCCGGCCTTTATGTGACAGCGCAGTCGATTTTGGAAAGTTTGGAATGTCGCCGTAGTCAATTGAAGCCGCAATATCGATCTGATTGACAAGCGGCCCCAAGCCCGTACCCAGAATGATTCCGGCGTGAGGTGTTTCTGCCCATTGAGTTTTGATGTATTCA
This sequence comes from uncultured Pirellulaceae bacterium, assembly GCA_964433035.1. Lineage (GTDB taxonomy): Bacteria > Planctomycetota > Planctomycetia > Pirellulales > Pirellulaceae > Mariniblastus. The sequence goes on from CAYSQZ010000029.1 coordinate 24,130, forward strand.
ACGGACTCTTTAATTTTGTCAAACAAGTCGAGCATTAGTTCCAGCCTACCGAAAGAAAAATATGATCGTTCAACCTAACTAGGTTGCAATTGCTGCTCAAGTGCTAAGGGATTCAATGGGAAAAAGACATATCAAATCCAAGGTCCAAATAGGGAACCTAAATAAAAAACCACTTGGCGAACGTCACCAAGTGGTTTTCTGATCTTTGACTTCGAAAGATATTATCTTTTCTGTTTTGAGGCACTGGATTTACCTCGGTAAGTGGACGATTGGCCCGCTACTTTTCTCGGTGGATCGATAAATCGAAATTCTTTGACCAATTGTTTGGCAACGCCGCTTACACGGCTCGACACTGAGCTTTCGAGTGTGAAAACGAAGGCAATCTGTCTGCCATCGAATGCCGCAACGTTGTAGTAATACCACTGGACGGGAACCCCGCCCTCGACCCCTGAGACAACAACACGCAAGCACGTTTCGCCGCCTTCGAGCCGCGACTGGTTGGCACTGACAAGCTTGGCGTTTTTGTCCTTGTCAGCGATTTTGGCGATTTCACGCTTGTACTGGTCCAGTGTCAGTGGCTTGTTAGCCGCCCGCTTGGGAAGCAAAACAACGTTGCACTGTGTTAGCAGTTCTTTGCCATCGATAAACCTGAGCAAAGCCGCTTCCTGCTCCTGGGTGATCATTTTCCAACGAGGCTCATAGACCATTTCGCATAGTCCAAGCTGAGAAGACCACTTCAGCCGTTGCCGGATCTTTCCGCCTTGGACATGAGCCGCCAGCGAAGCGTTGGAAAGCGCTTCAACTGGAGCAACCGCTGCGAAACGTAAGTCGATCTTGGTGTTTCCCTTGAAGCCAGGAGAGATCTGTCCAGGATTTTTGGTCTCACTGATTCCCACCTTGAACGAAGAAAGCATCTGGCTGGCCCGATCTACAACAGCAATTCCACTAAGCTGCATTTTGGTCGAGACATCATCAACATCGGCTTCCACTGAGCCCAGAATGAAAATGCGGGCTGACTTGCTGTCCAGCTTTTTAAGTACCAGCTTGACATCTGACTCAGTGATTTCATTTACGTTGAGGAATTTGGCAAGCGAGATATTTGAAGGCTTCCAACTATCGCCCTCTTTAACACTGCTTTTGTTTAGTAGGTCCGCCAGCGTCATCGGGTCGGCAGGATTTTGGATCAAGTCCAATTCACTTTGCTCAAGCGTATCTTTAACCGAAGCCATTTCGACTTCCTGGTTGCCCTTGGACTTTTCCTTGGAGCGAGCAACGATCAAGCGATTGTTTTCTTTCAGTTGCGGATTGGATGAACCTTTGTCGAGCTTGATCTTTGCCCCTGCATTTTGGAAGTAGCGAATCGTCTGAGTTGAGTTCATCGTTCGCTGGACGTAAGTCATTTTGGCTTCGACCGACATCCGCAACGGTTTCACGCCCGGTTTAGAATCCTTTTTGGAATCAACCGGGTCAGTAATGACTAAGACATCCCCAACGTGCTCGTAGTTTGAGGAGACGCGAATTTGCTTCGTCTTTGGGAACTCAACATCCAAGTCAATTTTTTCTTGAGCGGCTGTCAAATTGGAGAAGCAAATCGAGCATCCCAAAGCCAGCGCCAGGGAAAAAAACGATCGGAACTGAATTTTCGATTGAATCTGAGTTTTATAAGGTCTTAGCATGAGTATTTCGGGTCCAAGAGCCAAAGGCAGGTAATTCACGGTAAAAAGCTGTTTTTGGAGCGCGTTCAATTTGCGCTATCTGTTGATCAAAAATCGACCATGTCTCGTCTCAAATCGAACAAACTCGTCTCGAACCGCAATTTTTGCCATGCCAATGTGTCAAGGTGGGGAATGTTGGAAAAACGCTTGAAAGCAAGGTTGGAAGCCAAAAAACCTTGTGTTGCGAGAGAATCGGACACTTTGGCGCGAACTTGGAATACGTTTTGCAGTGTCTTTTAAGCGTGTGAAAGCCGCGAAAGTGAGCATTCACCGCTAGCAGATTGTAAGAAATTCGTGCGAGTTTCCCTCAAAAGCTAGTCCAGCTCAGCGGCGGTGTTGTCAACAGCCGCTGGGGACGACTGAGAACAAGCTGCCAATTGAACTGGTGATTTGATTTAGTCGTAAATGTTACCGTAAGGACATCGAAGTTCTATCGGTTATCGTGATCAGGAAGATCGTTCGATTTTGAACCTGGACAGGCGTTGGCATGCCAAGGCTTAAACCCGGTAGAGAGAAGGTTATTATGCACTCCAATTACAAATGTGATTCGATCCGTGAGTTGAGAGATCAACAAGTTAGGTTTGCACCCAGAGAAAAGAAAATTGAACAGGTTGATTGCGCGGAGATTCTGCTTCGCGAAATTCAGATCGACCGTGACTACAACTTCGAGTTTGTGTGTTTTCGAATTACTGGGTACCGGCCGGAGAACGCGCCAATTGTAAAAATTAATGGTGAAAATCTGCGCTCAGATTTGCATGCATTTATCGAGGATCTCTCTGAGTCGGCCAGCGTTAGTGCCAACGAGTTCGGTCAGCCAGTATATTCAGTCGAAGACCTTGCCAAGAGATTCAACGTTTCAACCAAGACGATTTCACGTTGGCGACAGCAGGGGCTGGTCAGCCGAAAGTTCATTTTTGGGGGAGGTCGTAAGCGAGTCGGCTTCTTGCACTCCAGTGTTGATAACTTCTCAAAAACCAATCGTAACAAAGTCGAGCGTGGCGAGAGGTTCAGCCAGCTTACAAAAGAAGACAAGCAGGAAATCATCGAGCGAGCCCGTCGTTTGGCCAAAGTCGGTGGTTGCCCTGCCGAGGTGACTCGCCGGATTGCCAAGCACATGTCGCGAAGTGTTGAAACGATTCGTTACACAATCAAGCAGCACGACAATGACAATCCAACGATCGCAGTGTTCCCTGATCAGACCGGACCTCTCAATCTTGAGATGAAGGAACGTATCTACGCCGACTTCGTAGCCGGCAAGACGGCCGAGTCGATCGCCAAACGGTACTGCCGAACCAAGACGACCGTCTATCGGGTTATCAACGAAGTTCGAGCTAACCTGATTATGGATCTACCGTTGGACTTTATGGACAACGAAGAATTCCACCGCAAATCAGCTGAGAAGAAGATTGTTCACTCGCCGATGCCGGTTCTGGAAAAAGCTGGTCGACGAACCAAGCCGCCTGCCGGACTGCCACGATACCTGGCGTCACTTTACGACGTTGCGTTGCTCAATCGAGAGCAGGAGCAGTACTTGTTCCGGAAGTATAACTTTCTCAAGCATCAGGCCAGTCGTCTGCGAGATCGACTTGACCCAACCCGGGCTCGTTCTTCGGAAATGGACAAGATCGAAACGCTTTATGAACAAGCGGTGAAGATCAAGAACCGGATCGTTCAAGCTAACTTGCGATTGGTGGTCTCGATTGCCAAGCGACACGTTAACTCAAGCGACGATTTTTTCCAGCTTGTTAGTGACGGAAACATGTCGCTGATTCGGGCGGTTGAAAAGTTCGATTACTCTCGTGGTAACAAGTTCAGTACCTACGCCAGCTGGGCGATCATGAAGAACTTCGCTCGCACGATTCCCGGCGAGTACAAGCAGCGTGATCGTTTCCGACCTACATCGGAGGAAGTCTTCCTGGCTCATGCTGACGAGCGAACTGATCGCCTGCATCTGGAATCAGAGCAGCAACGGCGAGAGCAGCAGGTTAGCAGTATTCTTGGTGCTCTGGATGACCGCGAACAGCGAATCATCATCAGCCGTTTTGGCTTGGACTACAGCCAGGAGCCGCAGACCCTCAAGCAGGTCGGTGAGCAACTTGGGGTAACCAAAGAGCGTATCCGTCAGATCGAAGTTCGGGCTCTCAATAAGTTGAGAATCGCCGCTCGAGAAGACAATATTGATCTGCCCGAGGGTATGCTGGAACCACAGAACTGATCTTAGACCTCGGCGACTGATGGTCGTCCGCAATTTTGAAACTAACTAGCGGCCTCTGGTGGGCCGCTTTTTTGTTTGCTCGCCGAGGTTGGCTGTTGATCGTTTTTTTGCCACCTGCCTTAACCAGCCAGAGAAAATTCGACTCGCAAAGCCTAGCTCTAAAGTTCTGATTGAACCGAGTATCCAGGAACAATAGGGGGCTTGACTTGCTTATGAAATGGCTTGTGGAGGCAGCTACCTGCGTAAGCAATACGCCGCCGATGAGTCGTAACTTGAGATCCGAAACTAAACGCCCGATTCAGATTTTCGTGCATCGCACAGAAAAACAGCTCTGTGGAAATCACAGAGCTGTTTGAATTTGAATTTTGCCAACAGTCGGCTATCGCTTTCGGCGAACAAATGCGCCGATACCAAGCAACCCCAAAACGCCAAGGCTCGTCGGTTCAGGTACTACTGAAACAAATCCTGGCGTCGGTGTCGCGAATGCATTGATTGGCGCCTGGAAACTCTGACCCGCTACCTGGCTACCTGCTTCGTAAACCAGTTCGCTAATGATGTCGTCAAGGGTCGGAGCAATTCCTACGTCTGTAAGGAATAGCGTCGCCCCGTCGGAACCGGAACCGCTAAGCCCACTACCATTAAAATAACCTATCTGACCCGTAAATGTGGGGAATTGATCCCGGAAGAAATCGGCTCCGGTCGTTGGGGTGAAATCGCCTGTCGTACCGTCTGTCGGATCGAAGTCGATATTGAGAAAAATTGCGGACTCTCCAGCAGCGATCATGTTAACACCCGAAATTGGGTCGGCGTTGTCAGCGTTAGGGGCTTGATCGTCAAAGAAAAGATCGCCATCGAGACCGAACAGGAAAGCCGCATTTCCGAAATTCGTGATCTCGATAAATTCAACTGCATCGGGGTCAGGAGCGTTGTTAAAGTCGGTACCAAATGGACTTACCTCAGTAACTTGCAGGTCAATCTGAGCGAAGGCGGGTGAACAAAGGGCTACCATGGCAGTCATGGCGAGTAACAGCTTTTTCATTTCTCTCTCCGGGGTGTTAATCAGGGACGTAACAGCTACGTCTGCTTTGCCGGCGAATTTTAGAAACAAATAATGAAGAACTCGTGAAGAAGAAGTTAGGTAAAGAAAAAAGAGAGTTAAAGAATTCGTAGCTCCTCTTGGTCGGGAGATGCATGGCCTGAGGGGGCAAGTTCCTTTAAGTCTAAAGCATCTTCTCCGAATCTTAACAATTTGTTCATCGTTTCTTTTTTTTAGATCGCTACTATTCCGGTTTCCAAGCTTGATAACGAAAGCGAAAATGAAACGATTGAGCATCCTGGCGGTTGGTCTTGTTGTCACGGGAATCACAATACTTGCCTCAGCGGACAGGATTTGCGCCGCCCCGCAGGAAGACTTGTCGCCCCAGGCGGTCAGTTTAGTCGGTGTCGCTTCCATTTCGGGAGAGACGCTGGATTTATCTGGTCTACATCAGCAACTGCTTCCTGAAGTAGATACTGATTTTGACGAATTCAAACCCGAAACCAAATTCACCAACGACATGTTGGGCGGTATTTCGGCAATCGCTTGGGCAGGAGAAGGGGATCTTTACTGGTGTCTTTCCGACCGCGGGCCGCTCGATGGTGCAGTCGCTTGGGATTGTCGGGTCCAACAGATTCGAATCACGCTTGTTAATGGCGAAGATAACCAACCGCCAAAAATAGCGACCAAATTGGTCCGCACGGTTTTGTTGCGAGATCAACGCGGCATTCCTTTTACAGGATTAGCGTCCGCATTTTGTGCTACCCATGACCGGACAAGTCGATTGGATCCCGAGGGCATACGGGTTGCTGCTAACGGAAACCTGATCATTTCTGACGAATATGGGCCGAGAATAATTGAGTTCACTTCAGACGGTCAAATGGTGCGTGAGTTCGTCATGCCCCGCCATTTGCTGGTCGAAAGGCTATCTGTTTCCTGGACAACCGAGAACCTCGCCAATAGCATGGGGCGTCCTTGCAATCGTGGTATGGAGGGATTGGCCGTCTCTGCTGACGGAAAGCACCTTTACGGTTTGATGCAAAGCCCATTGTTACAAGACTCAAATCGTAAGCGCCCAGAAAAGCCCACTGGAGTCAATTGCCGCTTGCCGGTTTTTAGCAGCGCCGGAACATTCTGTAGTGAATATCTTTATCAGTTGGAAAATCGCTCGAACAAGCTGAATGAAATTTTGGCTTGCGGAGACGATCGGTTCATCACGATTGAGCGAGATGGTCGCGGCGGTGCCAATGCGAAGTTCAAAAAGTTAATGTTGATTTCGACTTCCAAAGCCTCTGACATCCATGGGCTCGAAAGGCTCTCGGAGCAGGAAATCGCGCCGGGAATCGAGGCAGTCCAAAAGCGCGTTTTCATCGACTTGCTCGATCCAGAATGGAAATTGGCTGGCGAGCAAATGCCTGAGAAAATTGAGGGGCTGGCTTTTGGGCCGAATTTTCCCAATGGAGATCGCTTACTACTGATCGCGTCTGACAACGATTTCGTAAGTACAAACCCAACTCAGATTTATCTGTTTCGGGTTTCAGCGACCGCATTTGAGAATAGCCCGCGACTCAGCCGCGCAGTCTCTGCGTTGCATTAGCATTAGCGCGGCAGCAACACTTTCGTCTGGGAATTAAAAATCCAAGTAGAAATGAAACGACGCAGCGTCTGAGTTCGAAGGACTTCAAACGCTCGGAAAACAATACCTAAAGGTTCCTGTTAAAGCAGGAACCTTTTTTGTTGTCTTGTTAACAGGTATCGGTCACCGCCTGCCTCTGCGAAATGACAAGTCGGTTTCGAAAGGACCGTGGCTTTTTTGTTGAGATCGACGGAAATCCTGCCCCGAAAAGCACGATTGGGACGGCAGATACGAGCGATTGTTGAGCTTTTGAGCAGGATTTCGGCTTTTTCAAAAAGGCTGTAACAATATTGGCTCTGGTACGTGTTTAGGATTGAACGAGTAAAGAAACGTATCCGAACTCGTTGATTCAATGCTGCAGCAACCGTTGCAGTGCTTGTCATTGGCACTTATCCCAAAGATGTACCGATGCTAAACGACGAAACTTGCAGGTCCCAGACGGCTTCCCGGCCGCCGGTCCCATTGGGGCGAGACGAGTTTGTGCTTGATGCCCTGGACCGTTTCGAACGTCCATTGGTTGAGTATGCTTCTCGGCTATTTCATGGCGACCTCCACGCAGCCCGCGACTCAGTTCAATACACGTTCATGCAACTGTGCAAACAGGAGCCTGAAAAAATTGAGGGCAAGCTATATCCCTGGCTGTACTCGGTTTGTCGAAATCACGTCCTTGACCAGCTCAGATCCAAACGACATCAAACTGTCACAGGCGTTGATCACTCGAACCGAGTCGACCAAGCCGCAGTGGACCCTGCCCGGCAAACTGAGAAACACGAAATCCTGAGCAAACTGAAGTCGCTTTGTGGCGGTTTGACTCATCGCGAAAAGGACGTGGTTGATCTTTGGTCTCACGGATTCAACACCAACGAAATTGCCGAAATGCTCGACCGATCTCCCGGTGCGGTTCGAGTTTGCATCCACCGGGCAATCAAACGCTTGAAACAAAATCCTGTTGTGATGAGTTGGCTGGAACGCGCGACCGGCCAAATCGTTGAGCCTGATGGCAGTTTGAATTCGTCATCGAAATACAACGGAAACAAGATGCCTTCGATTTCAGGAGAACAACAATGAGAAGTCACGAGCGCAATGAACAATTTGCCGCCGACCAAACAGTCGAAATCATAGAGTCCGTCAAACACACCGGAGAATTTGACGATCAACGTCAGCAACTCCATGTGTTGGGCGAGTTGCTCCGAGAATCTGCTCAGTACGATTTGCCAACTGCCAGCCCTGAGTTGCGTGCGATGCTGACCCAAACGCTCGCCAGCGAAGCAGCTAAATCGCCAAGCCAGTCAGATTCTGCAGATGCTATTTCAATACCATCGGGATCAGAATCGAAATCCAGTTCACTCCATCGTTCGCCGAAACTGCCCCATTCAGAGTGGTCTGGGTCTGCGTTGCTTTGGCAACGCTTGGCTCCGATTGCTGTCGCTGCCGGGCTTGTCTTGATGATGGGCGTTTTTCTGTGGTTGAACTCTACGACTGCAAACTCGCTGGCGAAAACGGTTCCGTTCCGTTTGGCTGATGGAACGATTCTGAAATACCAAGTGGCAAAAGAGGAACCCGCGGAGAAAGACGTTCAGTATCGAACTGAAATCAGGACCCGCATGGTTCCGTATACGCGCATGACCACACAAACGAAAACGCGAATGGTTCCCGTTACTCGGACGCGCCTCGAAACCAAAACCCGGCAAGTTCCTGTTACCAAAATGCGGAAAGAAACCAAAAAGGTTAAGCAAGACGACGGCACGTTTAAGGAAACCGAAGTTGAAGTCCCCTACACGGAGATGGTCCAGCAGTCCTATCAAGTTTCTATCCCCTATACCGAGAATGCGTCGCAGAGCTTCACTGTCCAGGTTCCCGTGACCGAGATGCGGGAAGAGCGGTTTGCGGTTCGGGTTCCCTGCAAGCCTGGTGAAAAACCGGATTCGGATCGCAAGATCGTCTATCGCGATGAAATCAGGACTCGGAAAGTCCCGGTGACCCGGATGACAACGCAGACGAGAACCCGGCCAGTTCCCGTTACTCGGACGCGCGTCGAAACCAAAAACCGGCAAGTTTCTGTCACCAAAATACGGAAAGAAACCAAAAAGGTTAAGCAAGACGACGGCACGTTTAAGG
>CAYSQZ010000030.1:0-32828 GCA_964433035.1 uncultured Pirellulaceae bacterium
AGTTTTTCTGTTGATTCGAAGTTGGCGGTCGTTGGTACACGTAACAGTAGGTCAGGCTGTGTGCCTGACATTGAGCCGTGCAAACCTTACTGGGCGCCAAAGAAGCCAAGCCAACGATCAATCAGTACTGCAAAGCAGAAGCGAAGGCTAACAGGCGGCAGGCCATCGTCAGGCACAGCCTGACCTACGGATGCTTGGCTGTTGGTGGTCGGGACCAGGTACTCCGCATCGCCCGTCGACGGTTTCGATGAGTTCGTCTAAACTCACAGCATGGCAACTATCAGAACGTTTATTGGAATCAAAGCATCTCAGCGAGTGACTCGCAATGTTGCGAGCGTTGGCCAGCGGCTGGAGGCGACCTGTGACGGCTACAATTGGGTCGTCCCAGAGAATTTGCACGTTACGTTGAATTTCGTTGGTGACGTAATTGATATCGAAGTCCCCGAGCTGTGCAAACTGATCAAGCAGGCGATCGAGCCGTTTGAGCCCTTTGAGATGTCACTGCATGGTGTCAGTGGATTCATTGATGCCCAACAGCCGCGCGTGGTTTGGATTGGAGTTGATGAGGGAGCCGAGCAACTCAAGTCCTTGTTTGAGACCCTCGCCGATGTGCTGCATCACTGGGGGGTCAACAAAGAACGTAACGAATACGTACCGCACATGACGTTGGGCCGCCTGCGTCGAGGGGGACGGTGGAATGATGGTCTGCTGGAGTTGATTCATAAACTGCGACATCACGACGGCGGATTTTGTCAGGTCCAGGAAGTGATTGTCTTTTCGAGCTTCATGGAACGAAGCGGCCCGACCTACACGCCGATGGCCACGTTGAAGCTTTAGCTGCTGAGATTGAGCGTTTGGTATTCCTTTTTGAGTATTCCCTGAACTCTGGCGAGTCCAGCTACGAGGTTTTCTTGCGAGAGCGGTTTAAACGAAACAAGTCACCCTCCCAAGATTGGCCAGGATTGGGAGGGGCGAGAAAAGACGATGAATCGGCTTGGATCGGGAGGGTTGATGTGCACCGCTAAACGCGATCCCAGACGCTTTCGCATCTGCCCTCAATCTGCGTGGCTAGTGGTTCAACCACATTAAGTTGCAAGACCGGCCGTCCAATAACTAATCGGTCAACTCAAACTGGACCCTTAGGGTCCGCGTTGCTTTTATCTTGTCAATCGATCCGGCTGAGCTATCGGATGGGCTACTGGTGAACATCTTCATGTAGGCCGCCGTCGGGCCGGTCGGTTCGGAAAGCGAGCTTTCATGAATCGAAATGACTTTGCCAAGTTTTCCGCCGGCAAGCTTGGCCAGTTGCTCAGCTTTCTTTTTGGCTTGGGCAAATGCAGCGTCGGTTGCCTCCTGATTTAATTTCGAAGAATCCTTCAAAACTCCCAACGCCACAGATTCACTGCTAACACCCAGGGCTCCCATCATCGGATTGGCTGCCTTGGAAAACGATACGCCCACCGTCTCCGCTGAATCGACTAAGTTGGAAACTTTTCGCAGGATAGACGTTTCTGAATCATCGTCTTCAATTTCGATCTGAATTTTGATCGGCTGACTTAGAAGGAATCCTTCGGCAGCAGCACCACCGCCACCAGCCATAAATACTGTGGGACTAGCTACGTTGGGTTTAAGTATCGATCCCTCATGATCGATCTCCACCCCCGGAAAGTCCATGGGATTGATCGTTTCTTCAAGTGACTCTTTGGTTTTCAGGTGCTTGCCAAGAACCTTTTTCGCAGATTTATCGTTGGAACTGAGAAAACCTTTGAGGACGAATGCGTCCGGTTTGGCGTAAGCGTTTCCAGTTCCTTCGACTTCGATTGAGCGAAGGTCTTTAGAGTTTTGTGCGGTAGACTCGGGGGCGCCAAGAGACGCCGCGAAGAGGCACACAACGACCAGAAGAAATCGCAACTTCAATTTAAAAACCAGACGCATTTTAAAAATACCTCGAAGCTACATTGTTTTTGTAAATGTCACACGCCTGAAGGCTAGTGGTTCGTCAGAGCTGAGTTGAGTTGACCAGTTTGTAGTAGGCTTTAGCCGTAATCCGCCTGAAGGCGGTACTAAGAACTATGACAGACGCGTTGTGGACATCGATATGATACACGATGCCAAAGACACTTACCACGATTTAGATTGACTGAACCAGTTTTCGTTTAACCGGTAGCCGAAGGCGACGTACAGCAGTGTAACGTCGCCTTCGGCTGCCGGTTAAACGCGATACCGTTCAACAAACCCGTGTGCGAATGCTCGTAGTACCGGCTTTAGCCGGAATCATGTGCCTTTTCCGGCTGAAGCCCATACTACAAACTCCTTGGTAGAAGGGGGTGCGGTTGAATGAGAAAGTGCCGCTGTCCAACCAGCCCCATCATTTTCAACGCGTCATCGTTGAACAAACAACTGAGCGTGCGGCATGCTATTTCGCTCAAAAATGTTTGAAGTCATTCGAAAACCGATGAGCTTCTAGCTTACAATCCCATGTAGAAAAACGATCTACAGATTCATAGTCTGCAGATCCAACAGGTTTGAATACGGGAGACCGAAATGGCCAAAGAAAAAAAGGTCGGCTTCAAGCTATACCGGCACTACCTCTGGTTTGCGATCGCCGGTGCAATGTTGGTACTTGCGGGTTTCTTGTTAATTGAAATGGGTGCGAGATCACCCATCCCTTTTTGGTGGATGAACTTCATTGGCACCTTCATTTTTTTGATTCTGGGATCTGCCATCATTCATGCTTCGATTTGGTCTGTCTTTGGTGATCGCGGCATCGTGAAACGCGCTCTGGTGTCGTTCGGTTTCGCTTTGCTCCTGGTTTTTGGCACGATTTTGGGATTCATATTGATCATACGGGGAGATGAGTCCACCGTGGTTGCTCAGACGATCTTTTTACTCGCTTTCCCTTTGGTCGTTGCTGCCCAAGTTCCTTTTTGGTTTCTTAGAGGCGCGTTTGGTTGGCAATTGGTTCGAGATGGCGAACAGCCAGTTATTATGTCGCTCAAGCAGCTTTTTCTCATCACTATGATTTTTGGAATCGCGTTTGTGATGCCGTCGGTCGCAGGCAATGTTTATGTATCAGGAGCTGCTGGGAATAGCCTGATAGTTGGAAGTACCCATTACACTTATGAGCTGAAGGAAGATGGATCTTATGAAACAATTGAAACCAAGATTACGCTGGAGAATCGTCAACAACTTCTGCACGAGGAGATTCGACAATTTAAGACACAAATAAATCAGTTAACGATTTCTTACTCAATGGCGCTGGCGATCGTTTCACTCTTGTCGATTCCAGTATTCTGGTTTACGTTTCGGCTGGGCAAGGGAAAAGCGCTGCTGTATTCAGTGCTTTATGGAGTCTTGTTGTACTGTCTCGCTGGTTTGGGCTATGTGCCGTTTTTTGGATTTCAATATTTCTGGTTTCAAATTTCGCCCTACTTTGTTTTCGGAATCCCTTCTGTCCTCTTCCTGATCATTATTCCACTTGCGATCTCGAGATCTAAAGGATTTTGGCTCTCAGCTGGTCGCGTAGTTCCCGCCAAAGTTGACCAACCACTGGAGCCGGTTGTTGATCCGCTGGCTTGATGGCGCGGAGAGCCATTTTTTGTAGGCAATGGTAATCTGATCGGTTTCATCGACAGCGATACTCTGTTCGGATTCTTCGTTCGGGCTACCGAATTAGTGCCAGTTACTCTTCGGCATCGACAATGCAATTCGGTCTGAGATCGCTCTTGCTGATTCCGCCGAGAAACCCAGTGTTAACGATCCCGCCGGCGTGAGTGGTAACTGCGCGATGTGATCGCCGCGTTCATCGAACCTGTTGAGCCGCTGGCAATAACTACGAGATCAGAATCCCAATGATGGCGATTGCATCAACAGGCCCAACCAAAGTGAACGCTTTTTTAAGCTGAAGCTTCTGTTGAAGTTTTGGGAAGATAGGCGGTTTGCTTTCGTCGCGAAGTGGACTTTCCCGAAAAAACTGAACCGTTAGAGAAAAAACTAAAAGTGAGGAAGCAGTTCGGGTTTTAGGCAAAAGCTTCGGTATAGGCAAAGCCGATGCTATTAGTGTATATTCGTCCACTGCCTGTCCAGGTTTGTCCCTGACGGTGGTTTGGTGTTGGGAAATGCGGGTTTCAGTCGTTTGTATAGACGAGTTGAAGTTAGTGCTTTGTGAAGTTAGTGATTTGGGGACGGCGATTTGGTCTGAGCCACTTGCCACCAGCAGCATTCGCATTTCTGTAAAACAAAAAAATTTTTGGAGAAAGTTTTTCCCTTGGACCAGACGTGTCCACGCATCTGCGAAACATATATTCGAAGGCACTTGTAAAGCTGTTTTGCGAGTCGTATCGTACTTCTCAACATCGACGCTTGTCGGTGTAAAGAACCTGCGACCAAGGCCTTCGCTTTAACCTTAACTGCAGGAGAAAATGATGACGACAAAGGCACCTTCAAAAAACGGATCAACAAAATCAGTTGCGGCTTCGCTGAAGCCAGTCGAGACCAAGACGACTTCAAAATCTTCATCAGTTAAGGACGACGCAGCAAAGGCTTCAGGAGCCAAAACTGCAACCCAGCCGCCAGCAAGCCAGACGAAACAGGCGGCTGTTTCCGGGAACGTTAAACCGACTTCAACCTCTAATAGAAAAGAAGACAAAGCCATGGCAAAAACAAAGACGGCTGCCAAATCCTCCAAGAAAACCTCATCCAAGAAAAAGAGTGAAGTCACTCCGATCGATAAGGTGCTTGACGATAACGAGACACTCAAAACAGCCGTCCAGCAGATCGAGGCCCAGTTCGGTTCCGGCTCGATTATGGCTTTGGGTAACGATACCAAGCAGAAGATTCGCGGTATTTCCACGGGAAGCCTTTCGCTCGACATGGCGTTGGGCGGCAGCGGTTTGCCTTGCGGACGGATTGTTGAGATCTATGGCCCAGAGTCCAGCGGTAAAACAACATTGGCGTTGCACACCATCGCAGAGGCCCAAAAGACAGGTGGCGTTTGTGCAATCGTCGATGCGGAGCACGCCTTTGATCCGACTTGGGCTAAAAAGCTCGGTGTTTCGCTGGATACGCTTTTGGTATCCCAGCCCAGCAGCGGTGAAGAAGCGATGCAGATCGTCGAGATGTTGGTCAAATCAAATGCGGTTGATGTGATCGTCGTTGACTCAGTCGCGGCTTTGGTTCCCAAGAAAGAGCTTGAAGGAGAAATCGGCGATTCGCATGTTGGCTTGCAAGCTCGTTTGATGAGCCAGTCGATGCGTAAGTTGACCGGTGCGATTGCACGGAGCAAGACATGTGCGATCTTCATTAATCAGATTCGCGAAAAGATCGGTGTGATGTTCGGCAGTCCCGAAACCACTCCCGGTGGTCGTGCATTGAAGTTTTACACTTCGGTCCGCATTGACGTGCGGCGAATTGGTGCCCTCAAGGACGGCGATGTCCAAGTCGGTCAGCGAGTCAAAGCCAAAATCGTCAAGAACAAAGTTGCTCCACCTTTCCGGATCGCTGAGTTTGACATGATGCACAGTAACGGCATCAGCTACGAAGGTGATCTGCTTGACTTGGGTGTCGCCCACAAAATCGTCCAGCGTAGTGGTTCCTGGTTCAAGTACGAAGGCACTCATTTGGGGCAAGGCAAAGAGAAGGCGCGTAACTTCCTGATCGAGAATGCGGAAGTCTGCGAAGAGATTCGCCAAAAAGTTCTTCAGGCCGGCGGCTATGTCGAGGACATCGGTGAAGTGCTCGAAGAGATCGACAAAGAAGCCAAGACTCACTTGCCCAAGTAACGTCGAATTAAAAACCAGTCGGCTTCAATAATGCCGCTTATAAAACAAAGCCCGATTGCAAATGCGATCGGGCTTTTTTAGTTATGTTATGCGCCTTTTGTGCTTTTATGCGCTGCGCTTTCGATTGGGCTGAGTATAGATCCGCTCAACGCTTCGTGAATTGACTCCTAACGAAACTTGTATCCCGATCGCGATCCATTCAAGCGGTTTGAGAAACAAAAACGTCAGGTCGCTGAACCAGATATTGGCTCGGCAAACAAGCGCGACTGCAGGACCAAAACGATTGTAAATTCGCCGGATCAAGCAATGCATGCTTGGCAACGATGTAGCCAAAGCAAACTCAAGGAACTTCAGACGCTGCATTTGCCTGTTGATCTTGCCGGTCACTTTCCCGGTTTGAGTTGGATCAAGTTCGAACGAACCAACCAACTCCGGATGACCATTGGCTGCTGCACTGCTAACAAAACAATTCGGATCGGTTGTTGGAAGCTTTAAATATTCGATCATCATCAAATCCAGAGCAGCTTTCCAGGTTGAACCGTATGCTCCCAGCCAGGCAAGCCAGCCTAGAATCTGAGGGATCAATCCAGACGATCTACCATTCTGTTTTGCGATGAAGAACGAGGCAAAGCATACTCTGCAAAACGTAATAAAACCAAGTGTTGTCGCCGAGCCAATGATCAATAGCAATCCAACGAAAAGATAACCGAGGGCTCCTTGGGCAATAGCAACTGGTGTAACGCCCGCTGCCATTATCAAAGCCAGGCTCGCCGATACCAACGTTGTCAATCCGATTAAGTACTTGATGGAGAATCTGCGAGTGACAAGTTTCTTGCGGATTGCCAAGTCGATCAGAAAGACTATTAGGGCCAGCAATGGACCAATAAATAGAGCCATGATCTGGCTAACTGGTCCCGACATAAAAAAAAGCAGTATGGAAAATACCATTGACTGAATGACGCCTGTAACTAATCCTATCTGAATCCAGAACGAGTTGTGTTTTAGCGGGTTGAAGCACCATCGGCTCAGGCAAAAGAAACTAAAAAAAAGTAGCGGCCAAAACACAAAGATCGTTGGGCGGCCGGTCAATACCGCGATGTAGTGAACCAACCTTCCCGATTGCCATGGAGCCTCCAAAGACCCGGATCCGTAGCCGGCCCCAATCACGGTGAGGCAAATCATTGGGAACAGGACACCAGTCAGAAAGAACTTCAATCGCAATTGCCACGTCAGGCTGGTATTCCAGGGGACGAGTGTCGGTACATAAGTTGGGAGAGACTCAATGGATGGCATGGTTAGAAGATCGTCGAATTCCCACAGTCTTGCAAAGGAAGGTTCGCCAGATGTTGAATCCTGCTTTGTGGGCAGCATAAAGCCAACTCTAGCCCCGCACTAGAATCTACTATACTCTGTAATGCAAAGTAAAGGGGCGACATGAGTAACGAATTAAAAATTTTTTAACTGATTGTGATGCGCAACAGCCAATTCCTGTATTCTGTGGTTTACATATAATATTTGCAGATTAACCATCATTTTTGTTGTACATGAATCAATCCATTGGCGGACCAATCGGTTATGATAAACCTAAGTGGAAATTCAATCGTTTTATCGTTTAGGTAACAGGCAAGTGACCGTGATGAATCAAGCGTGTTTCAAGTCAAAATTATCAAATATTCTGGTCTTGGTGCTCTCGCTAATTTTGCTGGAGGGGCTTGTCTCGCTCTCGCCGCAATCCATCGTTCAGGGACAAGTCGCAATAGATATTCAGCCAAAGGATCCTGATGATACTGCGGAAGCCAAATTGCCGCGGCCAGTCCCCAAGCCGTTCATGGGCATTGTAATGACCGATGCAGGAGGGCAAGCCGGCGTCAAAGTTACATCCGTGGTTGCCAAAACTCCTGCCGATCTGGCTGAGTTAAAAGTCAACGACGTCATTGTTGCGATGGGGAGTGTTAAGGTTTCCAACGTTGACGAACTTCGTGTCCAGTTGAAACGGTACTCGATTGGGGAAGCGGTCGTGATGACGCTGGTTCGAGGCGACAAAGAAATCAAAACCGAATTGGAGCTTGGAGATTCTGTCACGCAATTACCAGCGGTTAGGCCAAAACTGGTCTCGCGCTCATTTGGATCTGCCGATGGCTTGCAGGTAACCGCCGACCTTTATTTGACAGTAGATGCCGGTCCAAAGACTCCGATGATTGTTTTGTGCCACCAAGCCGGTTGGTCGCGCGGCGAGTATCGGGAGATTGCACCTCGTTTAAATACGCTTGGCTTTAACTGTGTCGCGATTGACCAGCGGTCCGGTGGAACGATCAATCGGGTTGCCAACCTGACTCACACGAAAGCGGTCGCTCAATCCAAGACCGCGAATTTCGTCACCGCCGAGCAGGATATCGTTGCGGCTGTAAAATGGGTCAAAGAGAAACATGGGGCCGGAAAGGTATTGCTCTGGGGAAGTTCGTACAGCGCCGCTTTGGTGCTTCGCATTGCAGGTGAAAGTCCGGATCTCGTCGATGGCGTCCTGGCTTTCGCTCCGGGCGAGTATTTTACAAGATTTGACAAACCTCAAGACTGGATCGCGACTTCGGCAAAACGAATTACTGTTCCGGTATTTGTCACTTCGGCCAAAGCCGAAGCCAAAAATTGGGCGGCGATTTTTGAAGCAATTCCCGGTGAGACGAAAACCAAGTTTATTCCCGAAACCGCTGGCAACCATGGCTCACGCGCCTTGTGGCGTAAGTTTGAAGATAGTGCCGCTTACTGGACGAGCGTTGAAGGCTTTCTCGGCCAGTTTAAGTGAAGGTACGACACGCACGGGATGAGCATAATTAGTTCGCGGCAGTCACAAGATAATAAATATCCCGTCAATCCTGTGATCTTGTCTCTAACCGGCGAGATCCAACTCGTTCTAGTCGTTTTCGTCGCCCGGCGATATATTGTGGGCTTATAAAACCCTGCTGGAATTGCTTGGATTGAAATGAAGACTGACGAACTGCGCGAGAAATATTTAGAGTTTTTCAAAACCAAAGGCCACACCATTGTTGCCAGTGACGTAATGGTGCCCAAGTGGGACAAATCGGTGTTGTTCACGCCCGCGGGTATGAACCAATTTAAAGATCACTTTTTGGGCAAGGTTGAACTGGAGTTCACGCGCGCAACGACCTCGCAAAAATGTCTGAGAACCGGTGATATCGAGAACGTCGGCAGGACGGCATACCATCACACTTTTTTTGAGATGCTGGGCAACTTTAGTTTTGGCGACTACTTCAAGCGCGAAGCGATCCAGTGGGCTTGGGAATTTCTGACCGAGAAAAAATGGCTTGGACTGGAGAAGGATCGGCTTAGCGTCACCGTCTATCTCGATGACGATGAAGCGTCTGACATCTGGGAGAAAGAGATTGGGTTGTCGCTCAAGCAAATCCAGCGACTGGACGAGAAAGAGAATTTCTGGCCGGCCAGCTCGCCGTCAAAAGGCCCCGATGGCGTTTGCGGACCATGCAGCGAGATTTTCTTCCATCCCGATGACGGACCTGAATGTGAGATTTGGAATCTTGTCTTCACCCAGTTCAATCGAAATGGCGATCCCCCCAACAATCTTGAGCCGCTGCCCAGTAAAAACATTGATACTGGAATGGGGCTGGAGCGAACCGCTGCGGTCCTGCAAGCTTGCACGACCAACTACCACATCGATACGTTGCTACCGATCGTAAATGCTGCTGCCGAGATTTGTGGCGTGAAATATGAAGAGAGTTCTGACAATGGCAGACGATTGCGGCGAATTACCGATCATGTCCGGGCTTGTTCACTTGCGATCCACGAGAACACTTATCCGGGATCGCAGAAGGAAGAAGCCGTTGTTCGCTTGTTGCTCAGACGAGCTGTTCTGCAAGGCTACGATATGGGGCTGCGCGATCCGTTTTTGTTTCAGCTTGTTCCCGCAGTTGTTGAGCAACTTGGTGGTCCGTATCCCGAGCTCAAACAGACCGTCGATCGCGTTCAATCAGTAATCAAGGAAGAGGAGAACGGATTTTACTCGGTCATTGAACGTGGTATTCCCCGCGTAGAGAAACTCGTCGATGACGCGGTCAAATCTGGTAGCAAGAAACTTGATGCCAGTCGAGTTGCCGATGCTTACAAGACCCATGGCGTTCCGCCGTCGGTTGCCGAGTCGGTCGCTGAGCAAAACGGGCTTGGCTTTGATTGGGAAGAGTTCGAAAAGGAAATGGAAAAGCATGCTGAGGTCAGCAATACGGTTGAAAAAACTGTAATGGGTGACTCCGGTCCGCTTGACGATATCAAACGAGAAGTCAAATCGACCCCGTTTTTGGGCTATGGGTCGGTTGAGGAAACGACGGAAGTTTGCGGGCTGATAAACAACCATAGCGATCAGCAAACGCGCGAAACCAAGATTGGTGTTCCTCAAGAGCTGGTTGAGCAATTGATGATCTTGAAGCAAACTCCTTTCTATGCTGAATCTGGAGGGCAAGTTGGTGATGTCGGGAGTATCGTTGGTGAGAACGGTCGATTCGAAGTCACTGATACTCAGAAGGATGGAGGAGTGTTTGTGCACCATGGTCGAGTTGTCGAAGGCGAATTTTCAATCGGCGATTCGGTGTCAGCCCAAGTCAATGCGGAGCATCGTGATGGCGTTCGGCGTGCCCATAGCGCAACCCATATTTTGCATTTCGCGCTGCAGCAAAATCTCGGACAGCACGCCCAGCAGCGAGGCTCCAAGGTGTCTCAGGATCATTTGAGGTTTGACTTTGCCAACATGGAGCCGGTGTCTAAAGAGCAGCTGGCCGCGATCGAACTTCAAACCAGCGAGCGCATCAAATCTGCGGCTCCCATCAAAGCCGAAACGTTGCCGCTGGAGGAAGCCCGCAGCCAGGGCGCGATGATGTTGTTCGGTGAAAAGTATCCTGATCCAGTTCGAATGGTTTCGATTGGCGACTTTAGCAAAGAGCTTTGTGGCGGGATTCACTTGGAAAATTCCAGCGACGTTGGAGCTTTTGAAATCACGGTTGAGGAGAATGTGTCGGCTGGTACGCGCCGGATTCAGGCCCTTACCGGGGAGAAGGCAAAGCTGAACCAGGAGAAAATTCAGCAAGCCGCGGCTCAGATCAGCGCGGAGCTCGACTGTGGGTTGTTGGATATTCCAGGCGCTGTCTCAAGTCTGTTTGCGCAAGTGAAAGAACTCAAGAAACAGGTTGCTTCGGGTAAGCAGTCCAAAGCCAAAGTTGATTCCTCGAGTTTACAGGCCAACCCCAACACGTCTCCAGGTTATCTTGAGGTTCGCGATGCAATGCGAACGACCGCTCAAAGCCTCAACACGTCGGTTATGGAAGTCGCTGATCGCGTCGTTTCGATGAAATCCGAAATTGTGTTGCTCAATTCACAGTTGGAAAAGTTAAGTGATGCTGGCAAGGTTGATGCCGACGAATTGATCGCTGCAGCGGAGATGGTGGGTGAGATTCGCGTCATTGCCAAAGAGCTGCCGGGGGCCAACATGGGCTTGATGCGGCAGCTTATCGATCAGATTCGAAAGAAGACCAATCCAGCGGCGATTGTCTTTCTTTCCAACCCAGAGCCTGGCAAAGTCATCCTGGCAAACGGTTTGACCAATGATTTGGTCGACGAGGGGTGGAATGCGGGAAAGTGGATCAGCGAAGTTGCCGCAGCAGTCGGTGGCAAAGGCGGTGGGAAGCCAGACATGGCGACCGCAGGGGGGAAGGAAGACCAGAAAATCCCAGAGGCGATCGAAGTTGCCATCGATTTTATAAAATCGAATTCATAAATCAGTATTGAATACAAGCATTGCCTGTGGAAAACAGTTATGATATCTCAGGTATCGCGGGCGCCCGCGAGCGTTAGGTTGTTCAAGTCAATGAGCCAGAAATTGTGGAGTGTATTGAGATGCGTGCTGTAATACTAGGTTTACTATTGGCTCTGGGGGCCTTGGTGGCTCCAGTGGCCGCCCAATCTTCGTTAAAAGAAGAACAGAAAGCTGTAATGGTTTTTGATGTTCGAATGGACATGCTCAATTCAAGTCCTTTGGGACAGCAGATGAAGTTCAGCGAACTGCTGAGTGCTGCAAAACTATCCGAGCAAAGTGGTTCTGATCCGTCAAAAATTGTCAGAATGTTCGGTGCGGTCAGTGCACCGCGGTCGATGGCTGAATTTGAGGGTTTGCCGCCTGGTGGTAAAGTTCCGTTTGAGTTTTTTATCCGAAGTAAGTATCAGGATTCTCAGTCTGCAACCGAGGCGCTCAATGGCGCTGTGGAGAAAGCGGGCGACGCGATTGAAAAGATGGACAAGAACGGTCGTACCTATTACAAGTCGTTAGGAACCTTAGAAATGCCTGCCGGTTCTTTATTGCATCAAGTCGACGAGACGACCGTTGAGATGGGAACCGAAGCCTACGTTTTCCATCCTGACCGAAAAGTCTTTACTGATAATTTGAAAACGTCTTGGAGTAAGTCTCCAAATGAAGCGATTCGAGTCGCCATGGACATTGAGGGCGCCAAAACATTTGTCGCTGAGCTGGTTGAAGAAGGTAAAAAGCAGGCGGATCCGGGCATCGAAGCTTATCTGGATTTGATCAACAACCTCAGTCACATGGGGCTCAGCATTGATCTTAAAAGCGAGAACTTGTTGTCCGTCAGAGCGACAGCACTCGATGCGGAAAAGGGCGTGGAGCTCAAAGAAGCACTTGATTCGTTGCTGTTCATTGCACAGAGCGCTGGAAAGCAGATGCTGCCGTTGATGCCACCCGAAGTCAAGCCAGCTGCCGAATCGATTTTAAATTCTTTAGCCGCAAAAGTTGATGTCGCTGATGTCAGTATGATGATTCCCAGGCCTGAGGGTTTCGAAGAAGCAATTGGATCGCTGGCGAGCTCAGCAATATTTCCCCTCCTTGGTGGAGCTGGTGCTGGGTTTGGCTCTGGCGAAATTGGGCCCTCAGAGGGTTCGGGTACTACAGTCGCTCCATCAGAAGGATCGGGAACCAGCAATGGATCGGGAACCAGCAATGAATCGGGACTCAGGGGGGCTGCGTTGAGAGCATCGCGTTCGTCCAATGGATCTGGAGCCAGCAATGGATCGGATACTAAGGCGGTTCCGAAAGGATCCGGACTCAAAAGAATGGGCACAGAGTCGTCTAAAGGGTCCGGAGTCAAAAATTTTGGCACCGAGACTATACCCAGTAGATCTGGCGCGTCTGGATCCGGAAACAAGTAGAGTTGCGCGGACGTAACCCAGCCCCGCGAATCTTCGATTCTTAGGCTGGGCTAGGCAACTGCCAGACCGTTGGTCCTAAAGCACCGCCTTTTGGCGGCATAGTCGACTTTCGCTCCAGCAGCGCCGCCC
The DNA here is from genome assembly GCA_964433035.1 of uncultured Pirellulaceae bacterium. Taxonomy (GTDB): domain Bacteria; phylum Planctomycetota; class Planctomycetia; order Pirellulales; family Pirellulaceae; genus Mariniblastus. The sequence continues at coordinate 13,146 of CAYSQZ010000030.1, forward strand.
ACCGTCGGCTTCATAAACCACAAAAAACAGCCTCGGCGAATTTTCGCTGAGGCTGTTTGGGGAGTTAATGTTTGGGAGGGTCGGTTTAATAGCGACCGCGACCACTGTAAGGGCAAGCTGCTGCTGCGAAGCCACCGCCTCGATTCCCGTAGTTCTTTACCGGTGGGCGATAGTAGCTGGCCTTTGGCTTAGGAGAATTCGGTCGTTTCACGTTGTTGGTGTATCCTCTCGGTTGCTGCCAGATGCCAACACTTAGGCCAACGGCTGATTCGAACCCACGTCACCTTTTCCTTCATTTACTTTCTTGATATGTACGACACCCGGTCGTACAATAGCACCGGTCATGCAGTATGGGCCCTTCGTGATGAACACGCGCTAACTCTTCACGAGAAAGTGCTGTCTTTCTATTCATCAATATTTTCTGGGAGCTGTGTCCGATGAAATTAACTCTTGAACGAACACGTCTTCTTGCCTGCAGCGTAGTCACTTGCCTCGGAATTTCTGCTCTGTTGAATTCACCTGCACTGGCTCAAGTCAACGGTCCCGGCTACCCGGTCAACGGTCCCGGCCCGTCGCCTTCGAGCGAATTTGATATCGTTTTCAACATACCTGGCGATGAGGACATCCTTACAGGCTTCAACGACCAACCCCTACCGGGGGGCTTCGAGTTTGACCCCACAACGACTCAAGTAAACGTTAGCGATGGTGCTCAATTACGCGAGGGTTTTAACGTCTGTGGCTTTCAAGAGTTGAATATGACCGGTGGGAGTTTTGACCGCAATTTTCTTGTCTGCTCCGTAGGCGAAGTCAATCTCAGCGGGGGGACTGTAGGTAGTAGCTTTCGAGCCTTGGCCGGCAGCGATGTCCAAATAACTGGCGGGGAATTTCGACGCAACGGTGTCGATTTGAATGGTACCTTCGGGCTGTCTAATTTCGAAGTATTTACTGGGACACTCGCCGACGGGTCTTCATTTATCTTCAGTCGGGAAAGTGGAAATCCAAACTCGGATTCAATTTTCAGCGTGGTCTTAACAACGACCGACTTGCCACCGATAGATACCAATCCATTTGTGATCGACTCGCCGATTGTCAGTGGGCCTTCGGGATTGCGCGCTGGTCAGGAAGCGACATTAGTCGAAGGGGGATCCCTTGGCATTAATTACGCAGTGGTCGATGCCACGTTTAATGTGGAAGGTGGGGTCTTGGGCAAGGGAGCAGAGACTTACAATAGCGAGGTAAACATTAGCGACGGATCTGTGGGTGATTTTTTTAGCGCCCATCTTGGCAGTGTGGTAAACATCAGCGGCGGGACGATCGGCAATGTATTTGCCGCCAGACTCGGCAGCGAAGTGAACATCAGTGGTGGGACTTTTGGTGATTCTTTTCAAGCTAGATTCGTAAGTACTGTGAACATCCAAGGTAGTGAGTTTTCTATTGACGGCACGCCATTGAACAACTTGCAGCCTGGTCAACCATTCACGATCACTGATCGAGATGTCACGCTCTCGGGAGTGTTGGCCGATGGTGAACCATTCAGTTTCGATCTCAACTCAGAGGATACGTCTAGCATAAACGACTTCGAAGAATTCTTTAGCCCAGACGCGATACTCTCGGTGGTCTTGACCGAGCCAGTGCTTTTGGGAGACAGCAACCTCGATGGTACAGTGAACTTTCTGGATATCAGTCCGTTCATCGATATTCTGTCAGCCAACTCGTTTCTCGCGCAAGCCGATACCAATCAGGACGGCGTGGTGGACTTCATGGATATCCAGTCATTCATTGAGATTCTCGCTGGCACCGGGACTTAGTTAAACTGCTGCTTGACTGTGCGGGCAACTTAGTCCGCCCGCACGGTGGTGTTGGGAAGGTTTTCCTTGAACAGCTTTGCACGTTCGGCGACCAGGAACGAGATCCGCGGGAACGTGTGGTGACGGTTGCGTGTTACGGTTTGGTTCGGCTTCGAGTCACAAAGTCAAACCCGCAACCGAAGAATTTCGATGTAAAACAAAAAAGGCGGCACGTTTATCGCGCCGCCTTTTGTCGTATTTTTGTTTCGAGCTCAAAACCAGCACTTCATCAGCAGCAAAGTAATCGTGCAAAACAAGAGCACAGTGAAACGGGCCATTGTTTTCGACGCTAATTGATTGGTCCGATGGCGTTCTGCGTTTACCGTACCCTGGAACGCTTCTTTGAGCAGATTCTTGGAGGTTAGTTCTTGGTTTCTTGCCATCATACTGCTCCCATTTAGTTCCAATTAACTTCAAGGCGATTTTCGATTGACTTGACGCCTTCGATTCCACGAAGTGCCTCTTGTGCCATCTGCTTTTGGAAAAAAGAATCGACGGTTCCGTCAATTATGACTCGGCCTTGCTTTGTCTTGATATGCATTCGGCGATGATTCAAGTGCGGATTGTGTACCACAGCACTGTGAATTTGCGCCACTAAAATTTGTTGCAAGGGAAATTGACCGATCGACATTGTTTGATACCAATTCGCAAAGGGAGAGGCTTGGGCGTCATTCGGATTTTCTAACCGTTTTGACACCGTAGTTATATAGCTCCAAATTCCCTAAGTGCGCGAACTATGTCTGTGTGTTTGCCATAATCTTTGAAAACCCGGAGGCGGGTCGGGAGGGTTGCTCTGATTTTTCAACTTGTAAGCCAGATTGCTTTGACCATCCAGAAATCTTGTAAGTTCTTACGCCGCACAGGGTTTGCGAAATTCCTGAAAACTTGAGTCGGCAGAGATTAGCCTAAAAGCGCAAGGGCACAAATAGTAATCTGGATCAAAAAGACGATCCGACGCCGCCGGGAAAATGACTTGCTGAATGTGATGGCACATTGAGGATCCACGCCAATGGCTTGAATCATTCTTAACCGACTACCAATGCTCGGGTGCAAGAGAGAGTTCTTTTCGATTTGCTCCGGGTTTACCGCCGCCAAACGCAATAAAGCGTCTGACATATCGTCGATATACTCGACCGAAACGGCTTTCGTTTTAGCTAACGGTTCCGATTTGACATCTTCCTGACAAGCGTAAATATCTGCTTCGAACTCCATCTGATGGGAAAGCCAGGACAAGCCAAAATAGGCGTAAACCCCGTAGATTGACATCAGCAACGCCAGCCCGGTCCACGTGGGCCAGCCAAGTTCTGTGAGTATAGATTGGATCCCGAGGATTGCGCCATGTGAATTGCGCTCGTCAATTGCCAGAGCGAGCAATGGTAAAACTGCAAATCCAATTCGCGTAGGCAGGTGCCAGAGCCTTAAGTGGCCTGCTTCGTGACGCAGAATCGCCAGTAGTTCGCGTTTGGGAAAACAGCTGATCAAGACGTCAGACAACAGGATCACTCGGAATCGTGGAATGATTCCAGCGACCAGAGCATTTACGATTTGATGGTCAGTTTTCCATACGCGAACGTCATGAACGCGGAGCTGGTGTAGCTTACAAGTTCTCAGGAGTTCGGACTTCAGCGAGGTGTCCTGGATTTGCTTTGTTTTCCATATCCAAGTGAGCAAAAATGGAAAACCAGCTGCCATCGCCAACAGGACAGTCGCAAAAATTCCTCCTTGAACAGGATTCGGCAAGGTGTTGACCCAGGGCCCAAGGTCTTTGGCAAGTACGACCAAGGCGATGGGAACCAGCACCATCAGAAAATAGACTCGGAACCGAATCGAAACAAACGCCGATCTGGATTGTCTAAGCCTCCGACGCGCTGGCTTCTGTTTGGCTTGGCCGTTGTCAGCACCTGCAATTGAATACTGAAGTTGATAAAAAATCGCCCATGAAGCGACCAATGAAAGAATGATTGGAGCGAGGATGATTGCTTCATCAAGAACCAGCCATTGGTCAAGGTTCCAGTTTCCACGGACAACATCTTGCCACCGAACCGCCCAGATTATTGCCAGGCTGGCGATCAGCCAGACCGCGCTGTGGCAAGCTGAAAGTCGTCTCAACATTGAATCACGTTGATGCAACTTTAACTCGGTGTTGCGGATCCGTTTGGAGACGATCATGGTTTGGACAAGAGCTAGTCCAGGGACGGTCAGGGTAACCAAGGCGACGAAAATCAGCCGGGTCCACAGATCATTGACTGCTTCGGCAGCTTGAAGTTCGCTGCTGAAGAGACAAAGAAGAATTACCAATCCGATAAGAAGATTCATTAAGGAAGAACGAGTCCCGGGGTTGAAGCTCCCAACCGTGGGATTCATTGATCAAAGGGCAGCCGCCCAAACCATCCTGTTACTCAAGCGTAATTAAAACTCGATATCGAGTCGATGAAACAGCCGGTACAGGCGTTAGAACCGGCCACAGATCAGGTTTCGGGTTCCTGAAGTGACGATTGGGGTAAGCCGTTTAGCGCAAGTTTACATCAACCAATCAGGGAACTCAGAGATCGCAGGCAGATCAATTAGTTGAGCCGATTCAATCGAGTCGTTCTCTGTCAGGCGATTCAATGCTTCCTGGGAAGCCATGTCATCAATGTTGAGAACGCCAATCGCTGATCCGCCTTGATCCCCTGCCCTGCCAACTGCCATTTGAGCGATATTGACTTTCTCTTCAGCGAGCACATTGCCGACATAACCAATGATTCCCGGAACATCGGTGTGGCTGAAAATCAAAAGGTTGCCGTCCATGTAGGCTTCGGTGCGGTAGTCATCAAGCTTAACCAGCCTTGGCATGTTCTTGCCAAACAAGGTGCCTGATGCATGACGCGAAACGCCCTCGCCTTTGACCGACGCCGCGATCATGCTGCTGAATACGCCATGTTCAGCGTTGGACTTTCGCACGATTTCAATGCCGCGTTCCCGGCATAGCAGTTCAGCATTGATGATACTGGCGTCGTCAGTGTAATGACCAATCAAACCTGCGCAGAACGCTGAGACCAGCAAGCGAGTGTCTTTCTCTGAAATCTCACCCTGGAAATCGAGTTCACAAGTATCGATCGCCCCACCATGCCATTGGCCAAGCAGAATTCCCAAGCGATGGGCAACATCGAGATAGCTGCGCATCGAATTGAGCGTTTTCGGGTCAAGCGAAATCGTGTTGACTGCTGAGCGAATTTCACCGGTGGTCAAAAAGTTGACCAAAAGATCAACAGCTTCGACTGCGACTCCGATCTGGGCTTCTTCGGTACTGGCTCCCAGGTGCGGCGTACACAAGACGTTGTCCATTTGAAAAAGCGGGTTGTCGGTGCAAGGCTCATCGGGGTAAACATCGAGGGCAACGCCACCTAGCTGCCCGGATTCAAGCCCAGCGATCAACGCGTCGTTATCGTAAATACCACCTCGGGCACAGTTGATCAGCCTTGCGCCTTTCTTGATGATTTTGACTTCCTCGGGCCCAATCAAACCTTCGGTTTCAGGGGTAAGCGGCGTATGAACGGTCAGGTAATCGATCTCTGGCAGCATGTCGTGGATCTTTTCAAACTTTGTCACGCCCATATCCTCAGCGCGCTCGGCTGTGAGGAACGGATCGAACGCAACAACCTTCATCCCAAACGCTTTAGCGCGAAGGCTGACTTCGAAACCGATTCGGCCAAGCCCAACGACCCCCAGAGTTTTACCGAAGACTTCAGATCCTTTAAACTTTTTTCGATCCCAACGACCGGCTTGTAAGCTCGAAAAAGCCGGACCGACTTTTCGCGACAATCCCATCAACAGTGCCATCGTGTGCTCGGCCGTGCTGATCGTGTTGCCCGCCGGCGTATTCATGACAACGATCCCCAATCGAGTCGCTGCCGGTTTGTCGATATTGTCGGTGCCGACACCTGCTCTGACGATCGCTTTTAGTGTTTGATTGCCTTCAAGTGACTCGGCTGTGATTTTGACACCGCTGCGGCAAACGGCTCCATCGTATTGGGCCAGCGTTTCACGCAGTTCCTCTCCTTTGAGCCCAGTTTTGATGTCGTACTCGATTCCTGGAGCCGCGTCGAGTTTTTCAAGGCCTTCGGTGGCCAAGTCATCCAGTACGACGATTCGAGACATTTTGCCGCTTCCTGAGTTTGAAGTCTTGGGAGGTTGTGTAGTTGCAGTCGGCATTTTGGGTTCCGTGGAAATCGAGTCAATGTGTTCTTGGAGTAGTGCGGACTTGAGACACCAAATCAAATGTGAATCTTGAAAAGCAGGTCATTTAAAAATCGCAAGCACTAGCCGTTCTTCTGAGCAAAGTCTTTCATGAACTGGGCAAGTGTTTCAACGCCTTCAAGTGGCATTGCGTTGTAAATCGAAGCCCGGATTCCACCAAGACTACGGTGTCCTTTTAACGCCGCCATGTTGTTGGCCGCCGCTTCGCTCAAAAATTGCTCATCGGTTTCAGCGTTCGCCAGTTTGAAAACCACGTTCATGATTGAACGATCTTCCGGGGCAGCGTGACCGGTATAAAAGCCTTCTGAGGCGTCGATCGCATCGTAGAGGATCGCCGCCTTGGAACGATTGAAATTGGCGACTTCTTCAAGTCCCCCCATTTCTTCCTGAAGCCACTTGCAAACCAGACCCGTAACGTAGATCGCAAATGTTGGCGGCGTGTTAAAACGCGATCCTCCCTTGGAATGCTTTGAGTAGTCGAGGTAGCTTGGTAAGCGATCATCGCATCGCTCAAGCAGCGATTTGTCCATGACCAACACGTTGACACCTGCGATTCCACAGTTCTTTTGAGCACAAGCGTAGATCATTCCGTACTTGGAAACGTCAATCGGCTCGCAGAACATGTCCGATGATTTGTCGACGACCAAAGGAGAACCTGCGTCGGGAAGTTCGTGGAACCGAACTCCATGAATGGTCTCGTTGGAGCAAAGGTGAAGGTAGGCAGCATCAGACGTTAATTTTAGCTCGGCCTGTTTAGGGGCGCGATTAAAGCTGTCATCACTTCCATCCCAGGCCACATTGAGTTTTCCAAACCGATGAACTTCAGCGGCACTTTTCTTACTCCAGGCACCGCTGACAATGTAATCGGCTGTCTGCGATTTGTCGGTCAGGAAGTTCATCGGCATCATCACGTTTTGAAGTGCACTTCCTCCTTGAAGGAAAAGAACCTCATGAGTGTGGGGCATACCTAACAGTTGTCCGATTCTCGATTGGGCATCGTCGAGGATGGCGTCAAAATCTTTGCTTCGGTGGCTGATCTCAAGCACACTGGCACCAACGCCGGGCAATGACATTAGCTCGTCTTGAATTTGCTGCAACACAGGCACCGGCAGCGTCGCCGGGCCAGCCGAAAAGTTAAAAACACGAGAAACGCTGGTGGTCGTCATTTCAAATCCATCATCGAAGAAAATCAGCGGAAAAAGCTCAAAACCATCATCTTGAATTCAACGAATTCGCGAGGTATCCAAGGCTATTTACGACGCCGAAGGCCACTCAAAATACGAAGCGATTTTGATTTAGCCCCCGATTCTAAACCCGCGCTGATAAAGAGGAAAGTGGACAATTTCACTAGCAATGACGTTTGGAACAAACAAACTTTGAATCGACATCGAGCCCCGTTGGGGTTTAGATTAGGGGCTTGATTGTTCGATTGATTGTCCTTTACCTAACCTACTGCTGCGTCTACCGATAGATTTTATGCAGGAGTGATTTGAGCGATACGCAATTCGTTACGCAATTCGTTTACGCAATTCGTTTTTACGCCAACGGCGTTAGATCAATAGCCCAAGGTTCTTGAACCTTGGGGCAATGAACATGTAACGCACTCAATCCCAAGGGGATTGGATCAGGCAGTTCTTGCGATGTTGTGATCAAACCCATTGGGCCCGTTGGGGTTAGTTAGTGGGCGACCTTACGTTAACATTTCCGCCGCCAACGTGCGCGGTCATCATCTATCGCTGCAAATATGGATCGACAGCACCGTATCGAGAAGGGTTGGCGTTTTGAGAAGAATTGGCATTGCCGCTGGCCGGAAGCCTGGCCAGCTGGGTTTGTAGGCTTGCCACTCGCTGGACAACACTCGTGTCTTGATTGTTGATTTGCAATACTCGCAAATAATTGTCCAATGCCAAGTGTGTTTCCCCCTGGACTTCGCGTACATGTCCCATCGCCTTGAGTGCGCGAACACTGTTGGGATCAATCTTGAGTGCGTCGCCCAACAGGTCAGTGGCTCGTCGGTTATCACCGTATTCTTGATAGAGCCTTGCCAGTTCGACGACCGGTTCAGTCGATCCAGGGTAGCGGGTTTTCCATTGGTTAAGCAAATCAAACGCATACTTCTCGCGCCCCGTTTCGATTAGCAGCGCCGCCAGGCCGCGATGGGCATCGACGTGTTGGTCATTGGCAGCGATCGACTGCCGGTAGAGTTGTTCGGCTTGGTCCAGCCATTGAGAGTTTCGAGCTTGCTTGCCTTGGGCGTAAAGACTTGCGCCAAGGTTATACAGTGCGTCTGGATTGTTCGGATTTTTGGCCAAGGCTTTTTGGAACTCGTTTATCGCGGTTGGGTATTGCCCTAGCTCGAAGGCTTGTCTGCCTGAAATATTGTTGTGCTGTTGCCCCAAATTGCAGCCAGTTTGAATGGAACATGCCGCAAGGCAAGCCACCAAATACAGAACAAGATTTCGCAGTGAATTGATGTTGCAGTTTCGATCGATTAAGCGATTCATTTTTTTTGTCCAGAACGAGCAATCAAGGACCACGCAGGCTGGCAGCCAGCCCAGAAAAATAGTTGCGAAAATCTAGAGAAAGGCTAAAGCTCACGCAATGTCAGTGGATGCTGTCGCAGGTGCTGGCATTCGGTTCGATGCGTTGAAAAAGTCAGTTTGGACGCAAACTATCGCCAAGTCGCTAAAAAAGGCGAGTGCCCTTTGGCCTGCCTCTCGGGTGCCACTTCAGAATCGCGCATAGAAATCGGTTCGCGCACGAAGAATCAGAACCTAAAAAACAGGCGAGTGCCCTTTGGCCTGCCGGCATGCTGAGAGCTGTGCGAGATGATAGGTGATGTGTGTCGTCAGCAAGTGAGACATCAATTCACGCTTCGTTGAAATCGCTGGCTCCAACGGTTCGAAGCCATGCTTTTGGTCAAGCAGTTCTGTCGGAGCGTTCTTTGTCAGTTCCAACAGCCGCGAATAGCCCTTTTCCAAGTCGACAATAACATCGGCAACGGTGAACGCCGGTGCATTTGCGTCGCCTGGCTGACTGCCGGGACCATAGGCAGCGAACCATTGGTCATCACAACCCGGTTCTTCTCCCAACATCTTGCTACCAAGCTCCGATGCAATTCGCAGGTGCCCCAGTATCCACTGTGGTGTTTTTCCAGTCGACTCCGTCAGTGTCGTCAGGTCGTCATCGTTTAAGTCATTGGCGATCGTCTTCAGGTAGCCGATCGCGAAATTGACAAGTGTGGTTTCTGATTCAAAAATGGCTAAGTTCCTTATGCCGCTGGATTGGTTTGTCTCTACATCTCCTTCCGTTTTATGACAATCCAAGCCAACGTCAAGATTCGATCTTCTTGCCGTACTGGCAGCGTGTTCGCAGTCACACCTAGGCTAGGACACGACAAGGACAACAGGACAACAGACACGAACAAACTGTATCCTGTCTAACAAACATGTTATGATGGGGTTGGATTGTACCCATTTTGTCCTAACCCATTGGAAGACTTATGTTTTCGATCAGATCTTTGATCAAGAATGTCCAATTGATCCTCGGCGGCCTCGGCTTGATCGCGATCGGTTTATCGCAAGCGATCTTTGGTTGGATTTCTGATGGAATCTTTGCTCGGATTCTTTACGGCGTGCTTGGAACTGGCCTGGGCGGTGCGATCTCCGTTGGTGGCGCCTACATGCTCTGGCTGCAGTTCTTTCCGCAACACGATGATGACGAGCTGGACGAAAATATCGATGAGATCAATCTGACCAAGCGAGCTGCCGAGGAAGCGAGAAAGTTCATGCCGAATCTCAAAGTCCCCTTGCGGGTGTCGGTAAAGAATGCCGAAGAAGGCGGCTACAACTATTCCTTGAAGCTCGAAAGTAGAGCACCTCAACTCGATGATTTAAAAATTCGGCAGAGGGGAATTACTATCTTGGTCAACGAGTCTCTGGTTCCATTGCTTTCGGGAACCACAATTGACTTTGAAGCCAGTCAAAATGGGGCTGGGTTTCGATTCGATAACCCCAACGCAGGGCAAACACTGGCTCAAGCAACGCAAAATTACAATCTTCGTCAAAGCCGTGCCAGGAAAATCAGGTTTGCTTTGCTTTCGGGTGTCGCACTGTTGTCCCTAATTGCAGTTGGTAGCATCGGGGCTTTGATTGTTTCAAACCTGAACTACAAAGAGCCACCGGTACGGAAGATCAGTCCCGAAAAGTACAAGATGCTTCACGGTCATTGGCCGCCTGGGGAGAATGCACCCGAAAGTGCGGACGCGCCTGCACCGGTTGCTTTGGCCAAACCAAAATCGGATTTGCAACCTGTGCAACCGTTGGATCCTCCTCTTGAAGATTCAAACATGTTTAAAGAACCACCGGGTCATTTTGCTCGATCAAGCATCAACAATGATGCGAAAATAGAAATAGAACCTGACAAAACGCCGGCCAGCGAATCGAATACTAGCGAAAAACGCATTAGTACCAAAGCTGCCGATTCGGAAACCAGACTGCCCGCCGTTCGGACTCCGCGGGCTCCACGATCTCGGCGACCCACGAAAGTAGAAGTGCCTCATCATTCCGCTGGCGGCGATATCAAGGTGTTGCAGGCGGTATCGGAGCTGCCAAATAAACGTTCGATAACATTTGTCGAGATGTCTCACGAAGGCCGTCGTGCGGTCATCGGAAACGATGCAAACAATCTCCAGGTCTTTGATTTGGTTGCAGGGGAAAATCTATTTTCGACATCGCGGTTGGGGATCGGGGGCCTCGAATCACTAGCGTTTTCCAGAGATGGCCGGACTGTCGTTACTGGCTACTCCAGTGGGAAAGTAGTAGTTTGGGATTTGAAAGACTCCGGTGAGCTCACTCAACGCGCGTTATTTCGGTGCGAGTCAAAGGGGCCTGTCAAATCCTTGGCGATTGATGACACTGGGACTTTGATTGCCGCAGGAAGTGAAAAATTAACCGTTTGGAGTCTTGAGACGGAAGAAGTGATATTTAAAGACCAATTGAAAAAGGCAACTATCGGTTGTCAATTTTTCGACAAAGGCCGATCGCTTGCTTTTTCAGATGGAAGGTCAGCAAAAATTGTTTCTGTTCCTCAGGGGAACATCTTGAAGTCATTTGATAAGGTTGGCCAAGGTTTTTCGGGTTGTGCGTCCATATCCTCCGACGGTAAGCGATTGGTAACTTTACTAGGTGCCGAGGCAACGCTCTCTAGTTTGGAAACTGGCGAGCCAATTGGAACGTTCTATGCGACTAGTGCCAGGTTTTCAAACGATGGAGCGTATATCGTCGCCAAGTACGGTAAAGAGTGTTTAGTGTGGGACAGCCAAGATTTGGTTTGCGCAGCAAAAATTGAATTAAACAGTTCAATGGGAAGGGTTATTGCGATGAGCAATGGCCAAATCGCGGTAGTTACGGATCTCAACAAAGTATTGAAAACGTTTGAATTCGTTCCGGTCCAGTGAGGTTGTGGCGCAACTACCCGCAGCTTACGACAAATGTTGCGATAAGGTCCAACCGATGATGACCAACGTTTGTGGCTATTATTGGAACCGGTGGTTGGCCACGCCTGTCTTCTGAGCATCATTCTCCGAATAAATTAAGCCACGAATCTTCACGGATTGCCACAGAATTTGCGCGCCATCCGTGAATATCTGTGTTTCATCCGTAACTCAACAACATGGAATCATGTCGTCGATCACTACGACATGGACAAGGACCAGAAACGGCATCTCAAGTCCGGCTTTGCCCACGGCTGGGAACTCTTCCCCAATTCGGCTCGGAAAAGTAGGAACACTAATTGGCACTAATCTCCACTAATGAAATACTGCTATCCCCGGTAACGCGCCGCTGAATCAGCGGCGCGTTACCCTATCCCCGCTAGAAGAATTAGTGTCAATTGGTGATGATCGGTGTTTTTTCATTCCAGGTGGGCGAGATATGTTGAAGCAGGAAGGTTACGACCTGATGGGCGCAGCGTTTGAAGTTTACAACGTGCTCGGCTATGGAATGGCAGAAGAAATCTATCAACAGAGCCTGGAAATTGAACTTGGATTGCGAGGCATTTCGTATCAAAGCAAGGCGGAAGTCGAAGTCGCATACAAGGGGCAAACTCTGACCACCGTTTATCGACCAGACTTGCTTGTTTTCAATGAAATCATCGTTGAACTGAAAGCTGTGAAGGCTCTCGCTCCTGAACACGAGGCGCAACTGTTTAACTACATGCGGATCAGCAAAAAGAAGGTCGGCTACCTTATCAACTTTGGCAATTCCAAAGAGCTTGAATGGAAACGATTCGCACTTTAAGAATTAGTGTCGATTAGTGAAGATTAGTGTTTCCATTACTCCGCTGCGCGACGACTCGCTGGAAGACAGTGAGAACTTGCCCGATCCGGAAATTCTTGCTCAGGAAATCGCCGATGATTTGCAAACTGCCTTGGAACAATTCGCCAACATCGCCGCCGCGTTGAAGGAGTAGACGACGAGCTCATTTAGAAAAGTAATGGCACTCGACCCATCTTTTAGATTCCATCAAAGACCAGCCCGTGCACTTTTTGATGAACTTGGTCGCAGTCAATTTCTGGTCCCGCGGAATTTCGGCGTCGATCAACCGCTCAACCAGCTCAGCAACGCTGGCTCCCGCCATCCCACCAGGTTGGTCCCGCATCAGTCTTTTGAACTCGCGGTGCTCGGCGATGAGACATTCACGGTCGAATTTGACGCTGGCCAATTGCAACTCAAGATCGCTGACCTGCGATCGGGCTTCGTGGTAGCCGTCGATCAGGATCTCAACGTGAAGCCGGACCTGCTCGACTTCTTCGGTCGTCAAGGCGCCAGTGAGCCTGTCGACCAATCGTAAGTTAATCTGTTTCTCCATTTCGCTTACCTCCAGTGTGAACAGGACGGGCGAGTTGGGAAAAGGTTCGCGTGGTTTTTGACCGACGGCAGATGCAATCAAGCAGCGATTGGCGATCTAACCAAAACCAAGTTTGGCGTCACTGTCAGACTTGGGAGCAAACGCAAGTGATCGGCGAAGCAATTCAATCGTGACGTTTAGTGTGCAGTGAATCGCAATGGCACCTGGGATTTCAGATGAATAGTTCAGGACTGGCTGCAGCATTTCCAAAGGCCGTGACACATTTTCCCAATCTGATGCCGAAGGCAAACGCGGGAGGTTGTCCACGACGCGGAAGTTTGGACTGAAAGGCGAAGTGTCGGGAGTGACACGATGTCGCTTGCGAGCGAGCTTAAGTGGAGCAGCGACTGGTGCGACGGGTTGAGCCATTGCCATTCGACTGGCGACAGGCGAAGGTTGCGAATTCGATGTTGCTTCGATTTCGGCCAGCCGAGCAAAGCCCCCCGAGTGATCGGTGGGGGTCCCGCCAAAGATGTTCAGGAAGATAAGCAGCGCTGCTGCCAGCCCAATCAATCCCAACATCGGTCGCGAAAGAAGACTGGTAGAACCATCGTCATCAACGATACAGGTTACTTCAGCAAAATTATCTTTGAGAAAACTGATCGAATCATCAAACGAGTCGTAATCAAGCAGTTTAATCTCGCAGGGTTCGCAAAATGCGGCATGCTCCATCAACCGCGCATCGCCGGTCAACGTTAATCGGTCATCGAGAATCTGATGAATCCGATCTTCAAACGCTTCGCAAGTCAGAGGCTCGCGGTGACATGATTCAAAATTAGACGTCACTAAATGCGCCCCGCTTCTTCAATTTTTCGATTAATTCCCGCCTAGCTCGGTGGACCCACGTCTTGACCGTTCCGAGTGGAATGCCAAGCTCCTCACTGATCTCGTTGTAGCACATCTCTTTTTTATGAAACAACGTGAACGCTTCCCGATATTCTTTTCGAATTGAGCTCAGGGCAAGTTCCATTTCTTCGGCCAACAACTTACCGCGGTTGACGACCACAGATTGGTCCTCGATGGGATAATCGAGGGTGATGGTGCCAGGCCTGCGCTTTCGTTTGGCAAGCCGCGTTCGACAGCGGTTTCCCGCGATCGTAAGCAACCACGGTTCAAACGCACGAGTCGGATCCCAGCGATGAAGGTTCCGGGCGACTCTCAAAAAAGTCTCTTGCGTTGCGTCTTCAGCATCTTCCCGTTGGCCAAGCATACGGTAGCAAAGCCCGTACACACGACCGCGGAAGCGCTCGATCAGCTCGCCAAAGGAAGGTTGATCCCCTTGGAGGCAACGGTCAATCAAAATTGGTAGTTCACTGGACACGATTTTCTCCTGCTCTAATCTTACCCAAACTTTCTGAAGAAGGTTTCACGGATTCAGAATTTTTTCAGGATCGCCAGCAACGAGCCTGTGCCATGGCCAGTGTTCGCAAAATAACGTTGGGAATTGCGAGATTTTCTTAAGAACATGAAAAAAGCCAAATTCGTAACACGAACCCGGCTTTAAGTGGACATCATATCTTGGAAGCAGTTTCAAGCATCAGCGACGGTTGAAGAATTTCTTCAGTACGTCATCGGCGGCCGACGTCGAACTTTCATGTTTGGCCTTTGGAGGAAGTTTAAATTTACCCTTTCCGTCGGCCTTGGGTTCTTCTTGTTCTTCTTGTTCTTCTTCCTCTTCTTCGCCTTCGTTTTCTTTCTTTATTTTTTTACCAAAAACCGTCGTCTCTTCGATATTCAGCTGAACCGTTTCAGCGCTATTGAATGATGAACTATCGTCATCATCTTCATCGGTAAGCCAGTCAGTAATACTGTCTTCGAGTGACATCTTTTTCTTCTTAGAAGCAGTTCGAGATGCCGCCTCGACAACACCAGCAACGCGCGGTTTTTTGGTGCTGGCTTTAACTGGATCGATGACCACTTCAAATTGAAGTCGTCCAACACGAAGCGAGTCTCCAGATTTCGCCTTGTGTCTCTTTTCAAGTTGCTTGCCGTTTACAAAAGTTCCATTACGACTCTTTAAGTCGTTGATGATCACTTTGCCGTTACCAACTAAAATCTCGCAATGCTCTCTACTAACTAAGTCGCTTGATGGACGCAGGTGGGCGGTCTCACCTCGCCCGATGATGAAGCGCGGTACGGAGATTTTGATCTCTCTCCCGTCGCTCTTGCCTCCAACAACTTTCAGAACCACTTGCATCCCGTACTTGCCTCCTGTAGGAATGTTGCTCTACCGATTTATGGCCTGCCTCAAGCCATATAAATTACATCGGTCATCCCACTTAATATCTTATCTTCGGTTCCCAATTGATGTCAAATGAATAGCCATTGAATCAGTGTTAAGGTTACTTAACCGATTCATCGTGAGGTATTGCTGCAACCTATTTGCCCAATCGCTGGCTTTTTGCAATTTTTAGTGCAATTCAGGTTCACTATCGCTGGTGATTCCATTGCTCCGAACTGAATTGCAACGAATGAGCCCTTTTTGCGGCCTCAACTTCGGGGGCTTTCAAAGTTCCTTCAAAAGCTTGGACATGCAAGCATTTAAATACTCTAGCGGCCAACAGTCTTGATAGTTCTTTTGGGTTCAAGCCGAAATTGCTCAAGTCCTGGATGCCCTTCAAATTGGGGGCGAATCTTGAACGTTTTTGGAGAATGCTCCCGTGTTGCAGGAGCGATTTTTTGATTCGTCGCTGTGCACTACCAACGACTTTGTACCTTTTCGTCACAATGTCGCCGTCGGAACGTCGCTTGAAACACATAAAGCTATTCTGGTCGACAGTTGGTACTGAAATGTCGCTGACATGCTCATTTTGTTCGTTGGGTGGTTTAATTCCAGATTGCTGTTCTGACTCTTCGGTAGGGTCGATTCCAAAAGGCTGGCTCTGTTCAACGTCGCCATAAAGATGAGATTCAATACCGAATTCATCAAGCAATTGGACGATGCAACGATGGACCAAGCGATACAGTTCGCTGTTTCTTTTGGACCAACGATTGTCGCTGGGCACGCAAAGACTGTAGGTCAGTTCATTGTCGTGCAGGATCGCTCCGCCGCCAGTTCTTCTCCGAACGAGTGGGCAATCGAGACTTGGAGGATGGAGCTTCCGATCAAGATGACTTTGAAAATATCCAAGCGAAAGCGTTGGCTCAGACCAAGTGTAAAACCGAAGTGAAATCAGCCCAGTCGAATTCGCAGTTTCCAACAACGCTTGATCAACCGACATGTTCCACGCGCCATCAGCGGCCGGGTCGAGAATCAGTCGAGCAGTTTCCATGGGATCGCTTTACGAAGTTCGTTTTACGCAGTTCGCTTTATGCAGTTCGCTTTACGCAGTTCGCTTTATGCAGTTCGCTTTATGCAGTTCGCTTTATGCAGTTCGCTTTACGCAGTTCTGTTGCTACTGGTTAGTCTTTGCCAAGTTGCAGCAAGCAACTTTGGCGAAGAGGCTGAGATTCTATTGGAAACCCGACGCCTCAGCGAGGAATATAGCGGGGTTCGGCGAGGCTCCTCGCTGAGGCGTCGGGTTACCATTTGCACAAATTGTTTCAAGCGTTTGAAAAAATGAAAGCCTCGGAGCCAATGGCGACTATGTGCGCGAGCACTCTCACATGACATTTACCCGTAGACAAGCCCTACGAAGTCAATCTTCGTAATCCGACATTGGCGGGCAAGAGCAGACAAAATTACGGTCGCCGTAAACATCATCCACACGATTGACTGAAGGCCAAAATTTTGCCTCACGTGTTTGGGGCGAAGGGAAGACAGCTGTTTCGCGAGAGTAAGGCCGGTCCCAGTTAGCGTCAACCAGGTCATCCATCGTGTGAGGCGCGCGATGGGTGACGCAGTCATCGGCACTTACGTTGCCCGATTCAACCGCTGAAATTTCATCTCGAATGCTCAATAAGGCATCGCAAAAACGATCCAACTCTGCTTTTGATTCACTTTCGGTGGGCTCGATCATGATCGTTCCGCCCACCGGCCACGACATCGTGGGTGCGTGAAACCCATAGTCCATCAACCGTTTGGCAATATCGACTTCGGTGATGCCAGACTTCTCTTTGATCGGACGGATATCCACGATGCACTCATGAGCCACACGCCCGTTGCGGCCTTTGTAGAGAACGTCGTAAGCTCCCTCGAGCCGAGTGGCGATATAGTTTGCGTTGAGAATCGCGACCTCGGTTGCTTTCTTGAGTCCCTCGCGCCCCATCATGCAAATATAAGCCCACGAAATTGGGAGGATTGCGGCGCTTCCGTACTGGGCCGCCGAGACCGCACCATTGTCAGTCGCGTCCATTCCGTCGATTGGCTGCACGATATGGTTGGGCAGAAACGGAGCCAAGTGCTTGCTTACGCCAATCGGCCCCATGCCAGGTCCGCCACCTCCGTGAGGAATGCAAAATGTTTTGTGCAAATTGAGATGCGAAACATCGGAACCAATCTTGCCAGGGGCTGCGATCCCAACCAACGCGTTCATGTTCGCCCCGTCCATGTAGACTTGGCCGCCATGACTGTGAACAATCTCGCAAGCCTCGCGAACCGTTTCTTCGAATACTCCATGGGTGCTGGGGTAGGTGATCATCAAGCTCGATAACGCTTCACCGTGCTGATTTGCTTTGGCTTTAAGATCTTCCAGGTCGATGTTACCGTCGTCGTCCGTTTTTACTACAACGACCTTGAGCCCCATCATGCTTGCGCTGGCCGGATTGGTGCCGTGGGCGGAGCTTGGGATCAAGCAAATATTTCGATCGGATTGTCCAAGGCTTTCGTGGTAGCGTCGAATCGCAAGCAAACCGGCGTATTCGCCCTGAGCTCCCGAGTTGGGCTGCATCGACATTGCATCGTAACCGGTAATCTCAATCAGCCAGTCTCGCAACTCATTGATCATCGCTTCGTATCCGTCCCATTGTTCACGAGGAGCAAAGGGGTGGATATTGGCGAAGCCATCCAGCGTCACCGGAATCATTTCCGCGGTTGCGTTGAGCTTCATCGTGCACGATCCAAGTGGAATCATGCCATGGGTCAACGAAAAGTCTTTGTTCTCGAGCCGTTTTAGATAACGAAGCATTTCCGTTTCGCAGTGGTAGCGCTGAAACACCTCGTGTGTCAGAAACGCCGAAGTCCGTTTTAGCGGACTTGGAATGGTTGATTCAGTGGCGACTAGTTGGGAGAGGTCGTCTTCCTGGCCATCAACGCCAAAGGACGAAAGTAGTTTGGCAAAGTCGTCCGGAGTCGTCGTTTCGTCAAAGCTAAAACCGACACGTCCGTCGTCGATCAAACGCAGATTCAAATTGAGCTCTTTGGCCGCATTGGCTACTACCGTCGCCGCCTGGTCAATCTGGACGCAAACGGTATCAAAGAAGTTTTTGTGCTCAATCTTGATCCCGGCAGATTGAAGTCGCTTGGCTGCCAGCGCCGTCATGAGATGGACTCGGGTCGCGATCGTTTTCAGCCCCTCCGGTCCATGGTAAACCGCGTAGAAGGCAGCCATGTTGGCCAGCAAGGCCTGGGCTGTGCAAATGTTGGAGGTCGCTTTGTCTCGTCGAATGTGTTGCTCGCGGGTTTGCATCGCCATTCGCAGCGCTGTCTTGCCGCGCGCGTCTTTTGAAACCCCAATGATTCGCCCCGGAGCCGATCGCTTGTAAGCATCACGAGTTGCGAAGAACGCCGCGTGTGGTCCACCAAATCCAATGGGCACGCCAAAGCGCTGGGCGCTGCCCAACACAATATCGGCTCCCATTTCTCCCGGCGGCTTGAGTAACGTCAAACTCAACAGATCACTGGCTACCGCGACAAGTGCTTTTTGTTCATGGGCCGCATCGATCAAGGGAGTAAGGTCTTCGATGTTTCCGGTCGTGCCGGGATATTGAAGTAACGCTCCAAATATTTCCTGGTCAGCCAGATTTGTCGCAGGGCCAACGACAATTTCAAATCCAAAATACTTGGCCCGGGTTTGGACTACGTCGAGCGTCTGAGGATGAACGTTGTCTGCTACAAAAAACGTATTGCATGGTGACTTGCTGGCTCGCTTGCACAGCGCCATCGCTTCGGCCGCCGCCGTGGCTTCGTCGAGCAGCGAAGCGTTGGCCATTTCCATCCCGGTCAAATCCATGACCATTTGCTGAAACGTCAATAACGCTTCCAGGCGTCCTTGAGCAATTTCGGCTTGGTAGGGTGTGTAAGCCGTGTACCAACCGGGGTTCTCAAGTACGTTGCGCAGGATCACATTGGGCGTGTGAGTTCCATAGTAGCCCATGCCGATCATGGGGCGTTTAAGTTTATTGGACTGCGCATAATCCTTGAGGCGCGCGATTGCATCGAACTCAGTCGAAGCCGTCGGGAGATTTAACTCAGCATCAAGCAGGATACTGGCGGGGACCGTTGACTGGATCAGTTGCTCGAGTGACGATTCCCCCACCGTTTCCAGCATCGCATCAATGTCGGCAGGGCTGGGGCCGATGTGTCGGTGGATGAAGTCGTCGGTTTGAAAAAGGTCTTTCAAGCCGGATTGCCCTGACGTGGGATTGAGTTTCTTGTCGTCTGTTGTCACCGAAGCCTCTGTCTGAATTGTCATATTCGCCTTGCAAGTTAGCCGCACAGGCTGGTTGAATTAAACACCGCTTTACCAACTAGTCGTCCGTCAAAACTGAAATGAATAGCAAAACGGGTGCCATGCTTCACGCTTGCGTG
>CAYSQZ010000031.1:0-32748 GCA_964433035.1 uncultured Pirellulaceae bacterium
ATTCACGGTTTTGTCTCCGATTAATTTAAATGGTTTCCTGAAACTTCTTTTTCAGTCGGTGCACCCGAACTCGAAACGCCGCTGGCGAGATTCCGAGAACTTTCGCCGATGCGTCCTGGGGCATGTCATCCATGTACAGCAAAAGGACTGCGCGTTCCGAGTCGCTCAACATTGCAACGAATTGATCCAGAATTCGTTGTTCAGTATCCGCTGTGCTCGACTGAGAATCAGCCAATGTGGCCAAGTCATTGATTCCGTCACGAGGCAGCTTTTCGTCGCGGCGCTTCCGTTTTCTGCCCCAACCGAGGGCTGTGTTTAACGCAACACGATACGCCCACGTGTCGATCTCGGCCTGCTGTTTAAAGCTGGGCAGTGATCGCCAGATCTGCAAGAGTATCTCCTGCAACAGATCGTCTCGTTCGGCGGGCGCCGCATAGCATCGCGCGATTCCATTCCAACGACCACAGTTGCGATCGAATAGCTCGTGGAATACTTGCTTGGCTTTTTTTCGATTCATGACCAACTCAAGGTGCAATTTGCCTCATCTACAGTCCTTAGTTGCGCAGAAGATCGGTTTGTTACAGGTGAATCTCCGGAGCGCCTAATATTTTCCGTATCTCTGTAAACATGTATGGCGGCCACCTTCGGCTAGCCATCAGATAAAGTCACCGACTTTCCGAGCGGTGTACGGTCGTTGAATCGACCGACGAGGCCAAGAGAAAGCCACGATTTATTGAAGTACGGGCTGCAACGAACCAAAGTCTAAGAAGGCAAGGCAGCAATAACTCTAGCGCTTGCAGGTATCTGTCGCTTAATAACTGCCTTTTTTGCCTCGGCATTCTAACTTCGCCTGCCAGTGAGGTCGCGTCGCCGGTTTGTGGCGAACTTGCGTTTCAGTTCTGTTGCTCGACCGTCATGTCCATGGGGTTTTTGGACTTCGCCCACTCCGCCATCGAGCTGTCATAGAGCTTGACTTTCTCGTAGCCAAGCAGCTGCGTTAGTACAAACCAGGGTGGTGCCGCATGCAACCCTTCGTTGCAATAAGTTACAACGCACTGATCTGTTTGGATCCCTGCGTTTTGATACAGCGCTCGCAATTGGTTGGAGGTTTTGAATTTGCCGTTTTCGTCAAAATTGTCTTTCCAAAAAATATTAACCGCGTTAGGAATGTGACCATTTCTGGGATGCGGCTTGTCGGTGTGAAATATTTTTCCAACAACTTCTCCCGTGAATTGCTTTACGGGACGACCATCCACAAATTTGGTAGACGGGTCGTTGAGGTGTTTTTCTACGAAAGCCATTTCGGCAAGCATTTTGGAAATCGGTTCACCGACCTTATAGTTCGTAGGTATGAATTTAACGGTATCACTGGTTTGTTTGAATTTTGAAGTCCAAGCCGCATGCCCTCCGTCGAGAACCTGGACTTCTTCGTGGCCAAAATACTTTAGCGTCCAAAAAAGTCTTGTTGAAAGACGGCTGGACAGGCGATCATAAATCACGATTCGACTGCCATTTTCAACGCCCAGCTTGTTCATCAACTTGCCAAACTGAACCGAGTTCAAGTTGTTGTACTGCTCCCTGTTCTCGGGGGCGGTCATGTCGGTCACCCAATGTAGAAACTGAGCGGTTGGAATATGACCTTTGAGGAAAGCCTCGTTGTTTGTCGCGGGTTCGAGTAGCCGAACGGATTCGTCGGCGTCAATTAGCGCTTTTAACTCTGCGGCCGTAATCAGCGGTGAAACGGCGGATTGAACTGCTGTTCCCGCTGGTTTCTCAGGCCCATTTTGTAACGGTAGTTGCGTTGCGTTGGATGGTTTTGAGGATTGAGGTACTTGAGAATCCACAGAAACCGAATTGCCAAAAGCCTGGTCTTCCTGAGTCGCAGCGCTGAGCGAATCCAAACACTGGCCAACTGTAAAATAGGTCAGTAGAACTAGAGTTAAGATCAGCAGCGAACGTTTTCGAACGTTTGGAATCATGTCGGTCGCAATCATTCGGGCGCCTGTTGAACTGATTGTCAAGAAAGGAAGCGATACTTGAATATTGTGTAGATTATCTTGTATCCGGCTCGAAATGTTCCAGAAATCGTACCACTAATCTTGCTTACGCCAACCCGGGTACGGTAAGAGACCGGGATTTCGAGAATTCTAAGCCCTGCCCGGATAGCTTTGATCTGCATTTCAATCGTCCAACCAAAATTTTCATCAACCATGTTTAAATTTTGAAGACTTTCAAATCTGATTGCGCGGAACGGCCCAAGGTCGGAAAACTTAACACCCCAAAACATCCTAACCAAACTACAGGCAAGCAGATTTCCGAAGATGGCTTGAAATGGCATCGCGCCCGACTCGCGTGTGCCTCTTGATCTTGAACCAACGACAAAATCGTAGTCGCCGTCCAGAATTGGCTGCACCAGTTTGGTAAGCTCTTCAGGAAAGTCGCTGTAATCAGCATCCAGGAAAACAAGAATTGCCTGGCCAGGCAGGTCTGGCGAATCGCTTGAGCTGATCAATTCTTGTACGCGTTCTATTCCGGTCAAACAAGCTTTGCCATAGCCCCGTTGTGGCTCGTGAATTACTACAGCCCCGGATTGTCGCGCGATGTCCGGTCCTTCGTCGTCGGATCCATTGTCAACCACGACGACTTGATTGACGTCAGGAAGATCATTGAGAACAAGGCCGATTGATCCAGCCTCGTTGAGCATTGGAATAACCACGAAAACGCGATCAAGGCTTGAAGCAGCCTCGGGTTGGTGAGAATTCATGAATAACTGGACTCGTTTTAAACGGCTGTTTCATCTGCAATCGCTGGCGTCGAGTTGAACAATAAACACCAAAGCGTTTCGATACTCAATAGCAGATACCATGGCAAGTGTTCCAGCCAAGTTACCACAAAATCGAAAAAATCGACTCCCTGGTAGTGGGAAATGCCGCCCGCCCATTGGGGCAATTCAAACGAAACCCATTGGGTCAGCGAGTCAGCAACATTGACTCCAGTAAAGTGGTATTCGAACCAGAATCGTAGGTAGTAGATAAACAGCAGACCGCTCATCAAATACCACGTTCGATTTTTGGCAAATGGAATCAGCGGAAGAGCCCAGAGCCAGTACCAGGGATTTTGCGTCGGCGCCAACAGCCAGAACCAGGCGAGAGTCAAAAACGCGGCTCTGCAAAAGGCTTGCGAGTGGTTTCGTTTTGACGCCCAGATGGCTAGCGCGACGGCAACAATGAAGAAAACCAATGTCAGAATAAACCGTGTGGTTAAAAATGGCGCTATTGCGCGTGCGTTCTGCCTTTCAATCTGCGCTTGTTGTGGGGTGTTGTGTTCGTCTGAAGTCAAAAAGTTATCAACAACATATTCTGAAATCTGTTCTCGCGGCTGGTTCGGAATTACGGAGAACCAAGCGTCTTTGCGGGACTCGAGCGAAGCGGGTTTGAGGTTCTCAACCGTATTCATAAAGAGAAAGTCGTTCATCTCCCAATATTTAAAAAAGATCGACAACCCTGTCTCTTTTTCTTGCTCAGCTTTAGCGGCAGGCCCGGAGGAATCGGCAATTCGTTTGGTGATAGAATCTGGCAGCATTGGCCAGCAAACAAGCGTCGTCAAACCGATGAACGCCAAGGCTGGAATGATTGTTGCTTGCCAACCCAGACGCTTGATCGCGACCAGAAGGAACAGCGGAACCAGCACCACTGCGTAGATCTTGGCTCCGATCGCCAGCGCCAAAAACAGCACTGGCAGCATGGTTCCCAACAGCGAAAACCGATTTTCGTTCGAGATCTTTGAATGCGGGCTATCGCTCTGCTCGAGGGTTGCGTTGTTTTTGGTGGGCTTGGCATCCATCATTGGGCTGGATGTTTTGAGCAATACGCCGCGAACAAATAGAACGACAGCACACGTAGTCAAGAATATCGCGATTGAGTCCAGGTGGCCACTGTTACCGATTTCCTTGAGCACCAACGGGCACCAGGCGTAACCGATCGAAAGGGCGGTTGGAAGCTGCAGCGATTTCAACAAGCTTATCAGCAAAAGGACTGTGCCGAGGTCAAAGAGCAGTAGCCATAATTTCATAACCCTCAAACGAGTTAGCAGAGACGCATCCGTTGGAGTCGTGATTGCAGCGGCGCCAAAAACCGCTTGGCTAACTGGCGGATAGACGGTGGGTACCTGTGCAAAATGCACCAGATTCAATGCTTCTGCAGTCCCGTGGCCTTGCCGGTAGCGCGCCACCAGTTTCCGCAGTTCGGGATCATGAAGCGTGTTTTGAATTGGCGTCAGTCTAATTTGTTCTGGTGGATATTTGAATGGACTGACACCTTCGGACAGGACGATTCCGTCCCAGATGTAACGATAGATGTCGACTTCTTGAATCGGTGTCGACACAAACATCAAAGCGCGAAGCAGGAGAGCAAAGCCAATAATGGTTGCGCTAAGTGAAATGGAATCGGGGATTTTTCTGGCGACAATAATTGCCGCGATGTAGAGCCAAAACGCTGCTGCAAAACAAGCGACAACTGTAAGGATAGGACGCTCTTTGACGGGCAGGGACAACTCGAATTGATAACTCAAATTGGTTATCCACCCGATCAGCACGGCGATCAAGGCACCGAATATACACAACACGACTAATCGTGTCGGATTCGCTTCCAAGTTGGTTTCGGTTGCGATTCGATTTGCTTGCGTTTTTGGAGCATCAAATGGGTTTGGTTTTCTATTTGCCACTTGAAAATTCATCCCTGCAAAAAAGAAACGGGGGCAAATTGCCCCCGTGTTTAAACAACTCAATTGGACGGATTAGTCAATGAAACTTAACTAAAACTACCTGTTTGTTTCTATCTACCTGCATCCGCAGCAGCCACGTCGAGGAAACCAGCCTTGGCTCACTGGAGCCGAGTAAACCGGGGCTGAGTAAACTGGAGCGGGAGCAGAGTAAACTGGGGCGGGTGCAGAGTAAACTGGGGCAGGAGAGTATACCGGAGCCGATGAATAAACAGGAGCTGGAGATCCAGAGCATCCGCAGGAAGAAGAGATTGGAGCTGAAGAAACAATCGGCCCCGATGAAACAACAGAACCTGAAGAAACAATTGGACCTGACGAAACTGGTGAGCTAATTACGCTCGATCCGAATGACTGAGACGTTCCTGAGCCGAATGAGGTAGCTTGCGGAATCGACTGAGTGGTACCGGAGCCAAATGAAGTTTGTGGAATCGCCTGAGTGGTACCTGAACCGAAAGCCGGCTGAGCTACTGATGGAAGAGCTTGAGATGTTCCTGATCCACCGAGAGCGCCTCCAATACTAGTACCGGATTGAGCGTCAGCAGAATTGGCCATCAATGAGAAGCTAAAAGTAAGACATGCCATCAAAGTCAAGCATCTAAAAATAAAATTCTGGGTCATCTTTTTTTCCATAGTTAAGGAGTTAATCGAAAAAGCCACGAAATTGGCACGCGCCAACCACGAAGTCAAACGAAGAAATTTTTAAACTTAAGGTCCATCTAGTTGCGAATTTCACTCATTCTTGCCGTCTTTCTAAAAAGTCTCAACCCGGTATGTTAATCTCTTCAGCAAACTTGAAATATGTTTAAGATATAAGTAAGCCAGATCGCAGAGTTGGAGGTGTTGCTTTGTGTAATTTCCTACCTTGGCTACCTCTTTTAGCTTCGCTCTAATTGTTTCTGGCTGTTGACTGTTGTATTTGAATACAAAAAAATTGATTGAGATTGGAACTCGATCTCTCTTTTTAGCCGAGGGTTAAAGGGCGGTATCCAATCCGTTTTACTCTGGACAATTCAATTTGGAATTAAAGATGAATTTGAACCATCAACGAACTCTCGTCGCCCTAGCCTGTTTGTTTTGTTTCGTCTTTGCTTTGAGCTCGGGTTGCAACTCACCTGCCTTGATTGGGGAATCGGGCACCGATAATTCAACCGACTTGGCCGCGGATCAAGTCGCCAAAGCCACTGAGCCGGCTTCATTGGAGAACGTATCTGATACCGGTGCAGCGAAAGGCAAAGGGATGGGCATGGGCATGGGGAAAATGAAATTTCCGGCCCCCGAGGATATGAAATTCAAAGATGAAGTAGAGTCCAACGTTGAGCCACCAACTAATCCGTCAGAATTGTCTTTCATCAACAGGGACGGCAGTAAGCTGGAATTGGCCAGCTACAAGGGAAAACAGAACGTGATCCTGGTGTTTACAGAGGGTTTCAACGGGATGTTGTGTCCATTTTGCCAGACCCAGACCTCTCGATTGGTCGCCAATTACCAGAAGTTTAAAGATCGAGATTGCGAAATCATTGTCGTATATCCAGGCCCCGCAGATCATGTCGAAGAGTTTGTCGAAGCGGCTTTAAAAACCGAAAAACAACAATTGGACCAAGTTCCGTTTCCGGTGGTCCTGGATCCTGAATTCATAGCAACTACCTACTTCGATATACGAAGCAAGCTCGCTCATCCGTCGACCTATCTGATTGATAAAGCTGGTGGTGTACAATTCGCTTATGTTGGAGCCGACATGACGGCCGACCGTCCATCCATAAGTGCGCTCATCAAAAAGCTTGATGAGTTAAAATAGTTCGAGGCCAGTGATGACTGAAACCGAAGCCGATAAAAAGTTCGCGATTGCCAAGCGGCTTGGGCTTCTGACCGAAAGTCAGGCTGAGACTGTTGTTGTTGAACGATCTGGAACCGATAGCCCAGCTATTGAAATTGCGATTCGCAAAGGCTTTCTTGCTCGCAGCCACTTGGATCTAATCAGCGTATGTGCTGACCCGCTCAACGTTGTTCCGGGTTATAGAATTCAGGGTTTGATTGGCCAAGGCGGGGTTGGTTCGGTCTTCAAGGCGACGCAGCTCAGGATGGATCGCGAAGTTGCGATCAAGACGATCGGTCAATCGTCGATCAGTAATCCAACGAAGTCCAAGCGATTCCAGCGAGAAGCCCAAATTGTTGGGCAGCTAAGGCATCCTAATATCGTGTCAGCCTTTGATTTTGGGCTTTATAACAAAAAGCTGTACCTGGTCATGGAATTCGTCGACGGCATCGATGGAGAGAAGTACCTGACAGAAAATGAACGACTGCCTGAAAAACACGCGTGGCATGTTGCGCTTCAGGTTTGTCATGCCTTGGATTATGCCAATCAGAATGGGATCATCCACCGGGACATTAAGCCAGGCAATCTTATTCTTACTGAGTCTCCTGGTGGGACTCAGTTACCGCCGGAAGTTCCGTTCGTCAAGATTGCTGACTTTGGTTTGGCTCGGTTTAATGACAATCTTGGCACCGAGGATCCGCGAAACGCTTCGATCACGATGGATTCAAGAATCAGTGGAACTCCTTACTACATGTCTCCTGAGCAGGTTCGCGGCCAGGACGTTGGGCACTACAGCGACATTTATGGTCTCGGGGTAACGCTGTTGCATCTAATCACTGGATACCCGCCGGTTGACGGGGAGAGTGCTATGGATGTCATTACCGCCAAAATGAAACTCGAAGACGACTGGATGGAAGAGAAACCGCCGGAAATCTCCGCGGTTGGCTTTGAACTTATCAAGAGAATGTGTCGTTACAATGCTGCGGATCGGCTTGATGATTACTCGGCAGTTGGTTCTGAAATCGAATCGGTGATCGCAGCGCTAAGTGAACTGGATGTAGTTGAGCCGGGAGGCCTTGACGAAGCAAGCCAAAAATTTTCGGCGACCGCGAGCATTAGTTACGTTGGCGAAATCGAGGGGTTGGCTTTAGATCAAGCCGAGCAAGCTCCTCTTGCAAATGCCGATTCAAAAAATCTTGATGAGACGATTGATTTTGGTGGCCACGCTGATCTCCAATCTCCTGCTGGCCTCAAAACTGGCGCCAGAACTCTGGCTGATCGAGTCAAAGCAATTGGTTTAATGGTTCTAATTGCCGCGGCTTGTTTGGCGGGTTTATATTTTGCCTGGTCTGGTTTGACCGCCGGAGGTGCCAGTTCGCAAAACGTTGCACAGACAAGGTTGAAAGAGAACAAAGGACTTCCTTTGTTTCTGTTTGACGGTTTTCAAGTCGATCCTCGAGGCCAAGGCCCGGGAAGTAAATGGGAAAGCACCGCAGGCGTTGAGGGCGGAAGGGTTTTGGCAGGAAACGGCAGCAAGAAGTTCAAGTGCGTTGATAAAGAGGGGGAGAACCTTGAATTCTTTCGGTTCTCCTTCGGCTTTCGTCACCATGAAGCCGAGCAGATCGACGTTGCATGGCTCGGTCCACAGGAAATGGCGCTCTTTCGAATCGTTTTAAAACCAGACTCGGCAATTGTCTTCGCCGGCGAGCGGGAGGCAGGCACTTGTGAACTGCCAAAACTCGATCAAGACAGTTTTGGATATCATCAAATTCAAATCGAATCTCAGCCGGGATATTGGCGTGTCGCAATCGGTACCGACTTTAGCTCCAAAATCACCAAACCTTACGCCGCCGAATCGAGCGCGACGATTCAACTGGATGTCAAAGAAACTGGCAGCGCGCATTTTGAGGGAATTCAGCTTCAGCCCTTCGAATCTAAAATTCTCATCCAATGATTGTGGGGCATTGGTTGCGGCAACTGTCTCTGTGCCGTCCATTGCGTGCAAGGCGGGACGCTGAAAACAAAAAATACCCAATGCGTTTTCGCTTTTGGTCACGGGGCCAAATTGCGATATCGCATTGGGTTGAGTTTTCAAAGATTTTGGTTCAATTCACCAAAACCAAAGATCAAATGTTATGTCTCAGGCGTTGACTATCGGCTGCCTGAGCCACCACCGCCAAAGATAGGGGCAGAAGTTCCGCTTCCAAAGCCCTGTCCACCAACTGATGGACTACTAAAGACCGGTGAACTTGTTCCGCTTCCCAAGCCTTGTGCGGCGGGCGATGGAGCGAATGAACCGTTGACAACATTGCCCTGAGAGTAGGCCGGTGCCGAGTAAGCAGGTGTTGAGTATCCCTGTGAGTAGCTTGGTTGAGCGTAGGTCGAATAGGATTGCTGTGCACAACTTGAGCAACCGTCGACTGCAACTGGTGCGACCGCGGGGCTGCAACCACTACCACCTTTTAATGGGCAGAGCGAACCGCAGCATCCGGCGAGCGAACAAGATAGGACCATTAGAGCTGCGGCCGAAAGGAGCCCCAGCTTCTGAGACATATTCATTTGGAATCATCCTTAAAAAAGGTTTTCTTGGGTACGAACGGTCTTATCGGTATTTTGGGGGGACAGTTGAAATCAATTAAAAAAGGGAAAGCTAATTTCTTTTTGTTTGATTCGTGTTAATCCAAATTCTGAGGTGGAGCAGTATGTTTGCCCGGTATGGTTTTGCGCCGGTTTTTAATGATTAATAACCTGCATCGGTCGATACCGAGAATTCGGAATCTCGATTTTTTTTAGCAGAGTTTCCGTGAATCTGATTGGGAAAAAATTTGGTGACAGCAGGGTGACAGCTGCTTCGATGCGGCTAGCTTCGCTTGCGTTTTGGCTGTAACTGTCTGCCTATTGTCCCTATTGTTTCATCTCGGTTTCAGATTCTGATAGGCCGAAGAAGTGCGACTTCGTTGTTACGGCGTTGCGATTGGTTTGCGTTGCCAGTCAGTTTGGCCAGCCAACACCTTCATCCAATGAAAGCAAACTACTTTGCGTGTTTGATAAACCAAGCTAACGCGAAGAGCCGCAGCTTCAATTGGTCAACTGGCCGATTCTGGCTTACCCGAATTCACCAGAACGTGGAGAGATTTGCTGCACGTCCATTCTGGGCGCCTTGCCGCGCGATGGAGTTTGCAATTGCGCAGCCAACATCGCCCTTCTCCGCTCAATTCCAGTTTGTTGTGAATAGCGTCGATCTCCTGTTTCTTCCTTTGAATATCGAACTGACAATCATTCTGGGAATCGCCAACGCGGCGCCGACGACGCCGATGTTGAGTTGCTTCAGCAGATGGGAAATATGACGTCGGTTTCGCGGAAACCTCATCCTGAGTCTTGGCAATCGAATCGTCGACCTCTTGGGCAGTCGTGAAAATCAATTCGTTGCCACGATTCAACGCAAAGTGGTTTCAGTTAATAAAACTTGATACCTCGTTTTGTTCCTAGACCTTCGAGGAACTCAATCAAGCTTGTGCACGCAATTGGATTTGGTCTTCGGGAGCGGGTCTATTTTTTGGCGGCACGGAGTCTTTTGAGGTTGGTCCCGTCGTAGAACCCACACCCGTTTCCGGGGCCGGTGTGGGGATAGAAATGCGGGAGCTGGACGGCCCTCTCCTGCTCTTCGGTCCGGCGCATCATTCTGTAGCTGGCTCTTGATAGTGTGAACTGATCCACGCTCAATAGTCATGCAAACAAGTTTTCTGTTTGTCTGCTGGAAAACCCTACAGTCCTTACAGTCATTATGGGCTCCGGAAACTTGGCGGGAGTCTCGATTCTCCGCGAACGGAATTCGTCAAAACGTTTTTGTGCAAACTAACGTTACTATTGAAGACCTTCTTGTCTTCCCCGACTCTTCCCCAGTGATTGGTGATTTTTTTGACATTCAGATACGGATTTGTGGACATCAAGCAAATTTCGGTTACGATCAAAAACTAAAAATCTATTTGGGAGTCGTCCCTTGAAGACCTTTATCGAGAAAAATTTAAAGACATTCGCTTTTGCTGCCTTTGCTTTTCTTTTTTGGAGCAACAGTGCCTATGCACAGATCAAAATCATGCCGATGGGCGATTCGATAACAAGAGGCGGACACGGCAACCCCGGAGGAAGGTATCGAGCAGAGCTCGCCCAAGCTCTAACTAACCAAGGCGTCGTTTTTGAATACGAAGGTGAGTTTAATGATATTGCTGGAAGGCACCAAGGAACTTCGGGTTGGTCAATCGAGCAAATGACCCGCGACTATGGCCAATCAGTGAGTCTACGTCAGCCAGACTTAGTTCTGCTTCTGGCCGGTACAAACAACCATTTCAATCCGTCTGTGGTATCTGAGTTCGTTGAAAGGTACTCTGATCTATTGGACATGATTCATAGCAATGCTCCCAACGCGCAGGTTGTAATGTCTACGGTCCCCAAGTTTGCATACGACCGACCCAATACGCAATTTTGGACAGATGCTTTCGTTGACAACCGAAACGAAGTCACGTTTCCTGTGATGAACGCCGCAATCTACGAAGTGGCTAGCCAACGCGATTGGGTTTCGGTGGTCGATCTATTTTCAGTAGTGGACATCGAAACGGATTATGCTAGCGATGCCGTTCATCTCAATCTCTTGGGACAGCAAAAATTGGCGGCTCTATTTGAAGAGGCGGTAGTTGAATTTGCTGCTAATGCTCTGATTCCAGGTGGTGATGTTAATGGTGATGTTAATCAAGATGGAATCGTAAATTTTCTCGACATATCTCCTTTCATTTCTGCATTAATGTTCGATGAGTATGTCCTTCAAGCAGACGTCAATCGAGATGGTATGGTTAACTTCTTGGACATTAATCCTTTCATCGAGATACTTAGTCAATCATAAGAAGGTAGTCTGGAACGTTCTTCGAAGACTCCTGAGGGTGATGATCCAAGGAGCCGCATAGACCAGCGAACTCTCAATTCGCAAAATGTGCTTCCAGTCAATATCGCCAAGCTTTCGTAAGATATTCAGTGCGTGGCTTGCATCGGAGGTGCCGGGTCAGATTCAATCGAGTTTACTGATTCGGCTGCCAATCACGGTTCGAAAATGAACCGTGGGCTGGCACAAAGCTCGTTCGGGGGCAACGATTCTTTGCTCTAAACTATTGGACTATGCTTCCACTCGATTCTCCACTTTGGATAGAGCTTCAGCACCACTTTGGAAGTGCCGAATCGGTTCCGCCTGTGCTACAGGAAATGTACGACTGTCCTGATTTTAGGCCGTTGAACCAGGAGCGGTACAAGTGAGCCATTGATCAATTGGAAGATAGGTGGAAGAAATGTTCCATCAGGCTTGCATTTTCATGGCCATCAACGCCGCCATGCTACACATCCTTGGCATTTTGCCTGGAAGATCAAATCAAAAATACATTTGTTTGTGGTTGGATGCACACCGATGGTGCAGGTAGCGTCTACGACGACAAGCAGATTCAGGATTGGTATGACATCGCTGTTAACAAACAAAACAGGATTTGATCAGATTGGCGTCAACGAATCAGCTGGGTGACGATGACCAGTTCTATTTGTTTTATGCGATCGACGCGTTTCATCACGAGAACTATTGCCAGGACATCCGGCATCGTTGGACATTGGAATATAGCTGCTGCCAATGTGAAGTAGAGCTCGAGTTTGACTTTAACTACGACAGCTACGAAGTGACTGACCCGAATGAGAAGATGAAGAAGACGAACAAAGTGGAGCTGCCAAGCGAAGGAGCCAGGTCTTTATTCACTCAGGACGACTACAAAAGTTTTGTCTTCAAAATAGCAGACGAGAGTGGGCACAGAACGTTTGCTACTTGGCTGGGGCTAATGCATAGCCCGTTCCCTTGCCCCAATTGTTCTCAAAGCACAACGATGTTTGGCCAGTGAACCCAATGTGTTCAGGAGACGAGCTTTCGAAACAAAAAGTCGCTCCAACCACAGGCGATGTCTGGCACAGGCAGGATGCCTATCGGCGCCGCCATCGGCCGTACGAGTTTGATGGTGTAATTAGGTCGCGCGCCTCCACCCAGCTCGGCTTAACGCTATCGCGACACCCTAGTATTTGCTCTGTTCAAGTAAGTAAGTAAGCTGGACATTTAAGGTAAGCTATTCCGGATCAGCTCCGCTGTAAACGAACTTGTGGCTTCAAAATTCAGCTTCAACTAAAGACGCAAACAATGATATGATTGGGCTTGGAATTGTCATTCTGGTGGTTTTTTGTTTAGATTTTGCTGACTCTTTTGATTAAAGATTGTAAGAACAAACGTTCTTTGTAGTCTAATTTAATAACTCGTAGATAACTGCAGGAAACGAGTCGTGTAGAGTCGTGTATTGATATTGCGAGGAACGGTCTTTTGTGTAACTTTTGAGCAAGCAAATGATCGTAGATTTCGCGGCCACCGATCGTTCAAGTCCATAAAAAATTCAAACTTGAAATCGAACTACTGATATGAAAGAGCCCAATAGATTACGGATAAGCAATTGGTCGCTCGCTTTTCTCTTGACCGCCGGTTTGGCTTGCCTCACCGCAGGATGTGGCATGGGAGAATTTGGGGGTAGTCGCAGCAAAGTTTCCTCAGACACTGCACCAAAAGGAAAGCTCGTAGTAACTGGTTCAAGTACCATTGCTCCCTTGGTTGCCGAAATTGCCTCACGATTCGAAGACCTGCACTCGGGGGTTCGGATCGATGTTCAGACTGGTGGATCAAGTCGTGGCATTCGTGATGCCCGGGCCGGGGTCGCCGATATTGGGATGTCCAGTCGTCACCTCAAGCCCAGTGAACTGTCGTCAGTCGAGACTCAAATTTTGGCCTGGGACGGCGTTGCGTTTGTCGTCCATAAAGACAACCCAATCAACTCATTATCTCGTGACCAACTAATCGCCATTTATACCGGCGCCAGCATGGACTGGTCCAAGGTTGGCGGTAGCAAGGGAAAGATCGTCGTTTCCAATCGTGCTAATGGGCGCTCCGAACTCGATTTGGTTTGCGAATTTCTAGGGCTCCAACCTGGGCAAGTTCGCGCCGACGTTGTAGATGGTGAGACTCAACAGTCGCTCAAGACGGTGATTACCAACAAGAATGCAATTACCTATACGTCGGTCGGTGCCGCTCAGGACGCTGCCAACCGGGGTGAGCCGATTAAGCTTTTACCTCTCGATGGTGTGGTTGCCTCATCGGAATCGGTTTCCAGCGGAGAGTTTCCCTTGGCTCGGCCACTTGTGCTGATCTTCAAAGGCGGTGGATCTTCGAAGAAGCGTAAGTTGATTCAATCGTTTCTGGAGTATTCCTGCTCTGCTAAAGTCGCTGACGCCAGTGTCAATCTGGGTTTTGTTCCCAGCAATGGAAAAGCCGCACGTTAGTTGACCTGACATCTCGCTGATCCGTGACCTGATAACAATTCAGGCAATCACCTAACACACTGGCAACCAATCAAGATCCCTTGAATTCTTCCAGCCCAGCTGAGAAATCAACCTTTGGATCAATCCTTTGGACTTGGGTTAGATCCACCACCGAGAAACTTGCAAGAATCTACTGCTTCGGAGTTGATTTCTGTTTTCGCTCGCCCACAGGATGGCGATGAACCGCTACAATTGGCAACTTCCTGATTAATCTCTGGCAGCATCTTTGGCGACCTCATGCATCGCCAAGCCTGACCAAGTCAACCTTTGCCGCCGTCTAGCTCAAGCCCCTATTCTCAATGTCTGGTTCTAATCGACGCGATGCGCTGTTTCTTTTCGCTTTGCGATCACTTGCGGCAATCTCTGCGGGCATTGTTATTCTGGTTGTTTTGTTTGTCGCTCGTGAATCCTGGGGCATCTTTTCAACCAACGACCAAGCCTCTATTAGTCCAACGCAATTTTTCACCGACCAGAGTTGGGAACCTGGAAAAGGTGAGTATAACTTGACGCCAATGATTGTTGGCAGTCTGGTCGCCACATTGGGTTCGCTTCTTCTGACGGCACCGTTAGGAATCGGAGCGGCAATATTCTTGAATTTTTACGCGCCGAGAAAAATAGCTTGGTGCTTTCGCCGGACCGTTGAGGTTCTTGCTGGAGTGCCTTCAGTTGTTTACGGACTTTGGGGTCTTTCGGTGCTTGTGCCACTGATCGCGAGATTCAGTCCTTTAGGGCAAGGGCAAAGCCTTCTGGCTGGAATTCTGATCCTGACTTTCATGACGATACCGATGGTCGTCGTTGCCGCAGACGCAGCGCTCAACGCCGTTCCCCAATCGCAAATCAATGCAGCTGCGGTGCTTGGTCTAGGAAAGCGAGCGATTGCTTGGTCGATTGTCGTACCGGCAGCTCGGCTTGGCTTGATATCCGCTGTCATTTTGCAGGTCGCCCGAGCAATTGGCGAGACCATGGCAGTGTTGATGGTCTGCGGCAATATCGTCAAGGTTCCCAGTTCGGTATTTAAGCCGGTCAGAACCCTGACAGCTAACATCGCTTTGGAGATGGGGTACGCGGACGATGTACATCGCTCAGTATTGTTTTTTTCAGGTTTGATAGGCTTGGCGTTGGTCGCGTTCTTGATGGCTGTGGCCAATTTAGTTTCGGAGCGCGAATCGAAACGGTAAAAAAAATTTCTGGCTGCGACCAGCTACCAACCACGGGTTGATTGCGGCTAAATTGCCCATGACAGTCTTGGGACCAAAAAATCCAATCACTAATTTACATATAAACCTCGATGAAGCCTGAATGAAGCCCAAAAACGGAAAGATGATCTTGCCTAAGACTCTCGACCTCGTGTCGTGCGTTTTCGTGTGGGCGTGCGCTATCTTGATTTTCATGGCCGCTGGAATGCTGATCTTCTCAACGCTCTCGGCGGGAATCGGCCAAGTCAACTTCGACTTTATCACCCAAGAGCCAGAGGATTCGGGGAGGGCAGGGGGGATCGCACCAATTTTGTACTCGACAACGCTTATTGTTGGGGTGTGCTTGATTGCCACAATTCCACTTGGTTTGGGAACGTCAATTTATCTTGCTGAATTTTCTTCCAACAGTTCTCGGTTGGGGCGTTGGATTCGATTTTCTCTGGATGTCCTGGCTGGTGTACCGTCGATCGTATTTGGTCTCTTTGGTAACGTGTTTTTCTGTATTACCTTGGGAATGGGCTACTCGATTCTTTCAGGGGGGCTGACGCTGGCGTGCATGGTATTGCCAATTTACATTCGAGTTGCCGAAATCAGCTTGCGGCAAGTCACCGACGACTATCGACGGGCTGCCGCGGCAGTGGGACTGAGTAAGTGGACTGGTATAACACGCATCATATTGCCAGCGGCCCTTCCGGGTTTGCTGGCAGCGTTTACGCTTGGCCTGGCCCGCGCGTTGGCTGAGACGGCGGCACTTATTTTTACTTCCGGTTACGTTACCAGATACCCGGAATCGCTCTTTGATTCTGGACGATCGCTAAGCGTCCATATTTACGATCTAGCACTTTTGCCCGGTGGGAACGAGCGTGCCTTCGCAACCGCGACAGTACTGGTCGTAACCTTGCTGGTTATCAATGCGTCGACCCAGTGCTTGACCAGATTGGTTAACAAGAGGACCATTTAAGGACTTCACACGAATTGAATTAAAACCATGATTCAAACAGATAATTTATCGGTTCGTTACGGCGACACCAAAGTTCTCGGCGATGTTTCGCTAAGCGTAAATCCGGGAGAGATTTTGGCAATTGTCGGTCCCTCAGGTTGCGGCAAGAGCAGTTTTCTGGCGGCTATCAATCGCTTAACTGACTTGATCCCAGGGGCGTCGGTTGAGGGTGATGTCATTGTAGACTGCTGCAACGTACGGTCGTCGCTGCGATCTGAGATCGAGTTGCGCAAGTGTGTGGGCATGATTTTTCAAAAGCCTAACCCGTTTCCGATGTCGATTCGAAAGAATATTCAGATCGCGTTAAAAGAGCATGGTGTCCGCAGCCGAAGCCAGCGAGACACAATCACCCAAGATGTATTGGAGAAAGTTGGGCTTTGGGATGAAGTGCATGACCGGCTGGATTTGCAAGCCACAAAGCTTTCGGGTGGTCAGCAACAACGTTTGTGTATCGCCAGAGCCCTGGCGCTTCAGCCTCGAATTTTGTTGATGGACGAACCTTGTTCTGCGCTGGATCCAATCTCAGCCGCAACGGTCGAATCGCTGATCGAGTCGATGCGGGGAAGTTATACAATCGTGATCGTCACTCACAATCTGGCTCAGGCTCGTCGGATCGCCGACCGGGTCGCTGTATTTTGGCATGTCGATGGCGCCGGAAAAATGATCGCGGAGGGGCCAGCCAACGAAATGTTCGATGATGCTGGTAATGAAACTGCGCAAGCCTACCTTTCTGGTAAAAAAGGTTAAAAGTTGAGTGAGTCTTACAGCTGGGGAAGGCATTCGATTCGTTCCTCGGCGGCTAGAAGCATTGTCAACGGTTAGGTATTGAATCTCGCATTGCGGGGTCGCAGTGGTTTCACAGTAGCCCGTAGAAATCGGCTACATCAGGCTGAAATAACCTAGCTTTGATTGTGTTGGGGAAATTAGCAACGTATTTTTAGAATTTTTCTATTTTGGTGGTGGGCGTAGTCGCCTGTGTTGAAGAGGCCCGTTAAAACTGTTACTTTGCTACCCGTTCCGTGATCGGGTATTTGTCGGCGAAAGTAGGCCGAGCCGACTTCGATCGCTCTCCACCTATGTAACACATCTTAGAGATCCAGATGAAATTTCGCTCCCGCCGCAGTTCACTTCAGCTTCTTTGTCTATCCCACCTGCCTCGGTCAATAGCGCTTTTTGCTTCTCTCCTTTTGGCGTGCTTTTTGGTACCGGTTGTCTCGAACGCTCAAATTCAAAATGGAGAGTTTGATTCGCTCGACGGTTGGATCGCATTTGGCCCCGTTGACGTTTCGATTTCCGATGATGCGTATCAGGGTGGCAGCGCAGCAGCGGTTACTGGCCGAACCCTTCAATGGCACGGAATTGCTCAATCGCTGCTTGGAGATTTGGAAGCTGGAAAAGACTATCACATAACCAGTCAAATCAAGCTCTTGGGCTCAACCGACAAAGCACTACAGATACTTATCAGACAGACCGATGATCGTGGAACTCGATATTACAGAATCGGTGAGATTCTTGCTACTGACTCAGAATGGACTTCACTTCAAACCGGTTTTACTTTTCAAACCAACGGTGTGACAACCCAGCTGGATCTTATCTTTAACGCTGCCGATCCTACGCCGGGGCAATTTGCATTTGATTTTCTGATCGACTCGGTCAACATCGTCGAGAACGATTGGCGAGCAGCGGCAGACGCAAGGATCATACAACACCGAAAACGCGATGCTGTACTGACATTTGCGGATCTCAGCGGTCAACCAGTCGGTGATTTAGAAGTTCAGGTCCAGCAGTTAACGCACGATTTTGGTTTTGGTAGCACATTGAATCATCTGATTGCTTACAATCAGGAATATGGTGATTTTTTCAAGGAAAATTTTGAACGCGCGACAATAGAATACGCTTCGCAGTGGCGAGCGACTGAGAGTGTCAGGAGCACCGAAGACTATAGGATCGCGGATATATCGGTCGATTTTGCCGAAGCCAATGGCATTAAAATCAAGGGACATGCATTGGCTTATCCACTGCAGGAGTTTTTGCCAGATTGGCTTATCTCATTGCCTGCCGAAGAGATTCAAGCCGAACTGGAAGAGCGGCTTACCAATGTTGCCAACCGGTACAACGGCCGATTGACAGGTTGGGATGTTTCCAATGAGATGCTGGAGCAAGACTATTTGGCGGCAATGCTGGGTGAGTCTTATCGTGGTTGGATGTTTCAAAGAGCCAGGGAAATCAGTCCTGACGCAATTTTGTCAACCAACGAGTTCGGAGTGGAAGAATCTGTACTAAAGACTGAACGTTATCGGCAGCTGATCGAGGACTTGCTTGCCGACGGAGCCGAAATTGATGAAATCGGGATCCAATCTCACTTTCTCCACTACGTTTCGCCCAAAGGAATGGAGCTTGCGATTGATGAACTATCTCAGTTTGGCATCCCTATTTATTTCACGGAATTTGATTTCACCAATGTGGATGAATTCGAGCGTGCCAAAGGACTTGAGGATTTCTATCGATATGCGTTTTCTCGTCCCGAAGCCATCGGGATCACGATGTGGGGATTCTGGGCTGGAGCTCACTGGCGGGGACCTGAGGCATCCTTGGTAGATTTGGATTGGACGATCAATGAGGCTGGAAGGAGATACTTTGGGTTGATTGATGAATGGACGACTTCGTTCAGTCAGCAAGTTCCCGCCGAAGAAAACCTTGGATTTAGAGGTTTTCATGGTAACTATTTAGTAACCACGTTGGACCCTGAAGAGACCACCAATTATCACATGGTGTTTCTGCCCGAAGATCCCATCACATTGGTCGAAGACCTGGTGGTCAACCTGATCGATGGCAGTCTAACGGTCTATGGCACCGATGGCGACGATCTATTTGAATACGATTTTCAGCAACCTGATAGATTCTGGCTCAACGGCGAAGTGATTATGATTGATCTTCTGGTCGATCCTCAGTTCATCCGGTTTTTCGGTAGAGGTGGCAATGATAAACTGGAGATAATGTCCAGGCCAAGGAATCAGAACTTCATATTTACTGGCCAGCGTCTTACTGTAGACGGCGAGAGCAGCGTCGAGTTTCTAGAGATTGAGTCCGTTGAAGCGGTCGCCCAAACACTCGGCAGTACTGTAACCTTCAGGGATACTGCTGGAGACGATTTCTTTACGTCTGATTACGACGCGTCGACAATGATGACCTCGCAAACCGAGATTACAGCAGAAAACTTCCGTTATGTGTTTGCAAGATTTAATAACGGAGGTAGTAATACGGCATGGATGTTTGGTTCGCCAAGCTTTACCGATCGAGTCTTCTCGAATGGTGATTCTGTGAGTGTTCGATCGGGGTCGAGAAACAGACGTGCGTTTGGATTTGATCAGACCGTATTTTTCTCAAGCGGTGGAAACGACAGAGCTCAGATTGACTTAACTGGGGCGCCCAACACAATCTCAGTTTCACCGGATGAAATTTTGCACCAGACCGGTGGGAAATCCTTGCAATTGTTTGATGTATCAACAGCTAGGCTCAATGGCGCTCAAGGTAACAACGATACGATTAGCTTTAGCGGTAACAGTACGGCGGCTCAGACGCTGCGAGTTTTCAGTGATTTGCTTTATTTTCACGGAGCAGGGTTCGTTGTAACGGTCAATGATATTAACCGATCTACTTATGCCGGTTCGCCAGACGGTGGGAGCCGGGTGGTGATCAGGGATTCTCCAGGCGATGATACTTTGGATGTTTCTGAGACTGCTGCGACCTACTCAAATTCAGGTGCCTTGCACACTGCGTTTGGCATGGATTCAGTCCGTGCTTTTTCGACATTTGGTGGTACCGATTCTGCTACGGTTTCTGAATCAGCGCCGTTGACAATTTTGGTGGGCGACTGGGAGTAGGCGACTCAAAAATACGTCGAGCGTCTGTACTTAGAGCTTCAGCAAACACCGGGCTGATGGTTTGTTTTTCTTTGAGATACGTTTCTACGTTGTGCCAAGCAATCGTTGTAGCTTTGCCAATCAGGACGCATTTTTGAGTCAACGATGCGGGGTCGTTCCGAAAAGGAACATCCATCTCGTCCAACTTGTGGCTTTGTTTCGATAAAAGCTCAATCTGAGCAGCTACATTAGTTGAGCAAGCAGTCTGATTTCTATTGACGGGACACTAACCAGGACTGCCAAAATGGGAACAATCGTACAGATTCGGACCCTATTCCGGCGAGTTATGTCCCCAAACCAATATCGGTTCTAGTCCTGTAAGGGACAGGTTCGAATACAATAACTGGGAGCCAAAGGTTGTGAAAGCGGCCGTCAAGAAGACGGCGGCCGTTGGCGCTCCTTCAATGGAGGTCCAGGTTTACCCATAGTGTTGATGAATTTCAATTGTTGCACTGCAATTCTTGAAATCAAAGCGAGTTTGAAAAATGTTGAAGCAAGCCGAAAAAGAAAATGAGACCAATCCAAAGCAAGGGTCGAAGTCTGACGACGCGATGGCGTTGATTCTGCAACAGGCGGGCAAATCAGCGGCGGAGGTTGCGGCTCTGGCGACGTTGGATGATGCGGACCGGTCTGCCGAGAATCAATTCTCTGGCGAAGCCCCCACGATCGCTTCCCTGTTTGGCACTGGCAAGGCTCGCGAGTTTCACGCCGGTACGTTTGCTCCGTCGGCTGAGGTTGCAGAGGTGATGGGGAAGTCGCTGGACTTTCTCATGACTCAGAAAAAAGCGGGAACATTGTTCGACAACAAGAAAATGCTTTTTCGCGACGAGATAATTTCAGGTTTGGCGGACGTTGGGTTCTTTGGTCTGGCCATCCCGAAAGAATATGGAGGCAGTGGCGCTAAACTGGGTGACCTCGGACCACTGCTGCGGGCGCTAACGTTCATTCATCCGGATCTTGCGGTCATGTTTGAGGTTCATAACTTCCTGGGCCCCGTCACTCCGATTCTCGATTTTGGTACGGAAGAACAAAAAGAATATTTCCTGCCGAAGATGGCCAAGGGGGAATTGTTGGGCTCGTTCGCGTTAACCGAGCCGGGAGTCGGCGCTGATCCCAGTAAGCTGTCGATGACCGCGCGACTCGAAGGCGATAAATACATTTTGAACGGCGTCAAATGGCCGATCACAAATGTGATTTACGGTGGCGTTTGTATCCTGGTCGTCAAGTTGGAAGGGCACGACCTCAAGCCCGGCCGGGATAGCGGTATGATTGTTTTTGAAGTCCCCAAAGCTGACAACGAAAACTTTCGCATGAAACGCAACGATCTAACGGCGTTTGATTATTTGTGGAACGCGCGGTTTCGCCTGATCGATTGCCCGGTCCCGGCTAACTGCTTGCTGGGCAAGCCAAGTCGTGGTTTGGCCCAAGCCTTCAGTTCACTGGCAAAAGGACGCGGGGGAATCGGAGTCAACAGTGCTGCCAAGACCTTCAAAATTTTGGCTCACATTATTCTTGATCCGGAATTTCAAAAAACAGATGGTGCCAGCGGGCTTTGCGGAAACAAAGCTGGCGAACCGTGCGGAGGAGGCTGGACTTCGTTTCGCAGCACGTTCGGGAAACCGATTGGCAGTTCACCACGAATAAAAACCTGGATCGGACGTTCGACTTGTCGCGGACTTGCCGGTCGCGTTCTGGGGGATCTTTGTTTTCGTTTGGCGGCCAACGGAGTGCGTGACGAAACCCAAGGGATGATCGCCAAGGTTTATGCGACCAAGGGGCTGCTGCAAACGGCAATTAATTGTTACCAGATCCAGGGTGGTCGCGCTGTTCACACTGACGAGAAACGGAAGTACACCCGCTTGGACGCTCAGCAGCCAGGCGCGGACGAGATGCCCGAAACGCCGATCGAGAATTACATCGGTGAAAATATGCACGAGTTTACAATCGCGACGGTCTACGAAGGTCCCAACCCTGTGTTGTCAGACGTCGGTGCACCCAACGCGATGACACGAGAAATCCGCGGCAAGTATTTGGAGCCGATTGGAATCGCCGAGGTCAACGGGAGTTTCGGTCTGATGCCTAAACTGAAGTTTGGACTATTCATTGCAAAGACGTTTATCGGATCGTGGTTTGCCAGCGGTGATTTGACGGGCGTCGAAAATCAGTTTGCTCAAAAGAACACTTTCATTCGCCGGGCCCTAAAACGTAATCGAGTCCTGGGAAGACGTATTTTGATGATCATTGCGAAGTACCAAAAATCGTTTATGGATCAATCGTTTTTGCTTGGCGACGAAGGTGGTGTTTTTGATCAGCTTTGCCACAGTCTTGCTTCGATGTGTTTTGCATTGTCACTGGACAAGGCCCAGCCAGAATATTTGAAGGTTGCGGCGGCATTGGATTTGGAGGCGTGTTTGCGACTCAAGGGGCGCGAGAGTTCTCCGGAGTTGCAGCGTGCGTGGGCCGAGATCGGCGAGATCATGATGGATCGAAATTCGCAGCTTCACAAAGATTTGATCGCCGACATCACGGTGGCAGACATTCCGCTGGATCCACGCTTTATCGATCGTTACATCTAATCTGTGATAACTTCCTGAGCTTGAGCTTGGTAGCTGAGCATGCCTGTTTGCTCTGGGTTAGCAAGCTCCGGTTCCTTTTCTGGTGCCACGCGATCCAGTGTTTGCAGCGCCTGTGCTGGCCCAAATAGCTCTTCCAGTAGAATCGCTGGCCGTGCCGGGTAGTCGGCTGGGTAGATCAAATTCACGGGAATATTTTTTCGTTCAGCTCGCGACAAATCTCTTGTTAGTACTTGATCATTATTTGTCATGTCGACTTTGATCATTTCAACGCCCAATTCCTTAAGTCGCAGCAACACCTCATCGGATGAGAACACACGGCTCTCGTTGACCAGGCAAGTCTGTCACCAGTCGGCGGTATAGTCGACC
Source organism: uncultured Pirellulaceae bacterium (assembly GCA_964433035.1). Lineage (GTDB taxonomy): Bacteria > Planctomycetota > Planctomycetia > Pirellulales > Pirellulaceae > Mariniblastus. The sequence continues at coordinate 23,091 of CAYSQZ010000031.1, forward strand.
CACACCGGTTTGTTTTCGGCCAATTTGGATTCAACGATTCCAGGAGCCCAGCGTTGCCACATGCTATGATCGGTTGCGAGCAAAGGGGCTTTTACTTGCGCCGCTGAAATGAACATCCACATTGCAGTGCCGGCAATCAAAATAGGTATCGCCCAGCCCCAAACGTATCGCGTTTTCGCTTTGACATAGCTTGGACTCCATTTGCCGTAAAAGAAAGCTGCCAGCGAAACAATGACGAGCGCCATCAACAGCCAACTAAGCCCTTCAATCCCAGTTTGGATTCCAAACGACTTGATGAAAAACGCAGCCGCAGCAAATAATGTGAACGCCATTAGTTTCTTGAACGTCTCCATCCATTCGCCTGGCTTTGGCAGTAAATTTATCAACGAGGGCATGAACGAAAGCACCAAATAGGGCACCGAAATTCCGATTCCAAAAATGGTGAACAGAAACATCGCAATGTACCAAGGTTGTGCAAGCGTATATCCCATCGCGGCACCCAAGAATGGCCCCGAGCACGGTGTGGCTACCAACGTAGTGATAATTCCGCTGAAGAATGAGCCGAGGTATCCTTCTTTGTGTTTGCCTCCGGCCCGCGTCATGAACATGCCCATTTCAAAAACGCCAGCCAGGTTCAGCCCCAACACGAATAACAAGATAACAATCCCGCCTACAAAGTAAGGGTTGCCCATTTGCTGGCCCCATTGAACTTCTTGCCCCGCAAAAGCTTTGATCGCCAGAATTGCCCCGGCAAGAACCCACATTGAACAAAGCAATCCAGCGGCGAAGGCAATTCCATGCATCTTGATTTTTTTGGGATCATTGCCCGCTTGCTCAACGAAGCCAAGAATTTTCAACCCTAGAACCGGAAATACACAGGGCATCAAATTCAAAAGCATGCCGCCAACAAAAGCGCCAAACAACGCACTCCAAAGCGTTCCAATCCCAGATGAACCATCAAGTTTTTCATACTTGACCATCGAGTCAGGATCGTACAGCTGAGCCATCGCCAAATCTGAATCTGAATCTGGTTTCGCGCTAGTGGTCTCTTGCGTGTCGTCTTCCGGCAAACTAGCAGCGGTGGCAGATTCATCGGAAGGGCGAACTTCCAGATCCTCGCGATATTCCTTTAACTCGGCCGTCAGCTCAAAAGTCCGGGGCATTTGGCATCCCGTTGCGTTGCAGACCTGCCCCAGAAATGAGAGTTGGACCGTAAGCGAATCAGGGGCAACACCTTCCTCTAAAACCAACGGAGCCGACCAAGTGACTTCGTCCTCAAATTCTTCACGCCATTTTCCACCTTGGTCATAGGCGTGTGGAAGCACATCGGGCTCCCAGCCGGCAACTACCTTGTATTGATCTGACTCAGACACGGTAATCTTCGACTGTGTCTCGCCACCCTCGTGGGTTTGCGAATAGCAGTGGTAGCCTTGCTCCATGGTCGCCTGAACATAGACATTGCCCGTCTGCGTTCCTTTTTTTATCACGAACCAACTGGATACCTGTAAGGCGTCTTGGGCAAACACGATCGGACCGCAAAGAGTCGACGCGAGAATTACAAACAGAGATAAAGCGATGTTCTTCTTTTTCATTTTTCAGACTTCACGGCATTAAATAAGATCTGATCGTGGACGGAGGTTCTGTCGGTGGCAGGTTTTGGATCCTGAAGCAATTTTGATCACAAATCATAGCAAGATTTACGATGCGATATCAAACGCAGGTAAGGCAAGTGTGCCATGCATTTCTATTAGTAGCGTCGCGAACGATATTAAATGGCTCGCGTTTGCCGGTGGGCACGGGTTTTCTCTTGGCCATCGAAATGCCTGAATTGATTCTTGCGTTGGCGGGTAAATACGAAAACGTTCGTGTTGTTGTTACTTGAGCCGATGATGATTGCCATGACCGATAGTAAAATCCAACAACAGTTTCCGCTTAGCGTAGCCGATGTTGGATTTACTTTTATTTAATAGATAGAGCACCGGTATTAGTAACGGCGGTATCTCAATTTCAATGCGATTAGGAAAATCGCAATTCCTTCAAAGCAAGCTTACCTTCCTGCCAAGGCATCTTTGATGTCTCAATGAACGATTGCCGAGTGTTCAGTTTCCAGGTAACGCTGTTCCTTTTGATCGATCTTTCTAAGCACATCTTCTGTCGTTGGGTAGATCGCCAACAATGTGTTTAGCTTGGTCAATTCCAGCGCGGTTGCAATGATTGAGGAGAGGTGAGTAAAGTAAATTTTGCCGCCGCTTTTACGAATCATTGTCCGAGCCGCAAGCAAAGCGGCCATACCTGAACTGCTCAGCGAGCCTAGCCCGTTGCATTCGACAATCACATGCTTGGGTGTTCCAGTTTTTTCGGCTTCCCGCATCAGGTCGCTCAGGCAGCAAAAGAAATATTTACGCGCTGATTCATCCAATCTTCCACGCGCTTTGATAACGGCAACCGAGCTGTTGAGAAATTCTGTTTGGAAATCAATCATTTTTGGGTCCTATATTTCTTTTTCTTGGTTCTCGCGTCCGTCGCCCCCCAGCGTCACTAAGGTCATTGGGACGACTGAAGTTTGGATGAAGAGCTCACACTAGCTCTTACTGTCGTTGGCCCAAAGAATCTTCAAAATCGTCTCAAAAGTCTGCTTATTCTTCAATTTTTGCCCAGACGGCCAAGAACTCCATTGCGTTGGTAAGAATACAAGTCCAACTTGCGTCAATTCTAGTAGGCATGCTGGGGCACAAAAATGTCGGTCACAGTTTCCAAAGAGATTTCGAGAAACCAAGAGGAAATAATGGGTATACGAACTACGATCGCGGCACTGGGATTGCTGATTTTTGTCTTGGGAGGATTGCTGGTTGCTACCAATTCGTTGTCCACAAATCCGCCGGCCAAGAAAGTGGTCGTGCTTGGCGACGCCAAAGTTGAGAAGGCCGTCTTCGCGGGTGGTTGCTTTTGGTGTGTTGAAGCCAGCTTTGAAAAAGTCGAGGGGGTTATTGAAGCGACCTCAGGTTACACTGGCGGCCACAAAGAAAATCCGACTTACAAAGAAGTTTGTTCCCATGGCACCGGGCACCTCGAAGCGGTTGAAGTCTCATATGATGCCAACCAGATTTCTTACAACGATCTTCTGGAAGTCTTTTGGCGTTCGTTTGATCCTACTGATCCAGGCGGCAGCTTTCACGATCGGGGTGAATCTTACACCTCCGCCATTTTTGTCGCGAACTCGAAACAGCGTGAACTGGCCGCCGACTCAAAGAAGCGGTTGATGGAGTCGGGGCGGTTCGGGAAAGATATCGTGACTCCGATTCGTGACTTGGGCGTTTTTTATCCCGCCGAAGAATACCACCAGGATTACTACCACAAGAACCCGGCACACTATTACGCTTATCGTAAGGGTTCTGGCCGTGATCGTTTCATCACCAAGGTTTGGGGTGAAGATAAAGATTACAAGATCAAAAAAGAAAAGCCGATGAACGTTGCGGGAGACGGAGGTTCGGACTATCAGTGGAATGATCAAGCTAATCCTGGTTACAAAGCTCCCGAACTAGCGACACTGAAGAAACAGCTTAGCCCGATTCAATTTAATGTGACACAAAAGCACGGTACTGAACGTCCTTTTTCCAACGAGTTCTGGGATGAAAAGCGAGCAGGAATCTATGTCGACATCGTATCAGGTGAGCCACTTTTCAGCTCGCAAGACAAATTTAAATCGGGAACTGGTTGGCCGTCGTTCTCACGTCCGCTTGTCGATGACAACATCACTGAGAAAATTGACAAATCGTTGTTCGCAACACGTACAGAAGTTCGTTCCAAACATGCCGATTCGCACCTTGGTCATGTATTCAACGACGGGCCAGCTGAAACGGGATTGAGGTACTGTATCAACTCTGCATCGCTACGATTCATTCCTGCAGACGAACTGGTATCTCAGGGCTATGAGCACTTTGCCAGCAGCTTTATGGAAGTAGAGTAGAGCTTTAAACCGTCGTCATTGGAGCTCCAGCCAAACACCAGCGAGTCACCTTTCGCGTTACTCACGCGGGCTTGTCAGGACTATGGCACTTGCATTTTTTTGATTGATGTAAGCGAAACTGTTGTAATTCGGGCATAATTTCCGACTCAACTTTTGGTAACGCGTGAATTTCAGTTTAAGATCGCTTTTCGCTTCGTTGACGTGCTTTTGCCTGCTGCTTGGTATTAACGCGATGCCGTCGCAAAGCCTGAGCACAATTCGTTTCTATGACTACCCTGGCGTCTATAAGGTCAAAGTATTCTCTTATGGTTGGCCATCCACGTACCACAAACAGTGTTCCGCTTACGACTTGCCGCCGAAGTTACCGGGTGATCTGACACTTGCAGATATTGAGAACTGGCATGGAAATCGTTCGGATAGATTGCTTGTTCTCGGTAATTTAATTGTCATCAGCCTTGTCTCGATCGCGATGTTTTTTGTTTGCGAAATTCTGTGTCGTTTTCGTAAAAAACGATCGAAGAACGACGAGGTATGATGAACGCCAGGAAGTCTCGTCGCTTCAGGCAAAGCTGATAGCGCCCTCCCTGATCAAACCGATTTCTTTTCTCCCCCATTCTGGAGGGTGACTTAGATCAGTTAAACCGCTCAGCTTGCGTAAACTGTGGGGTTACAGTCGGTAAATTTGCAAACGGCGTTGCCGCGTTTGTCTCATAAACACAAAAATCTGGCAACGGTCTGCGGGCTGATGTGTTCGTTTGTAGTCCTGCCTTTAGGCGTAGCGAGCCGGCTAAAGCTGGTACACGAACAGACTCAGCAAAACGTTCAATTTCCTGAGTCGCTTGGGACTCTTCAATCGATCTGAAACAGCGCAATCCGTGGCGTAATCCACTTTTGATTGAGAAATATCAGCCAAGTTTTGGATATGAAAATATTGATTGACGAAACCTTGCGGGATTTGACGATTCAAACGCTTAGATAGAGTTTACTAAGTGCTGTAGAAGAATTTTGCGCTATGAAAGAATGTCGAGAAAATCCCGCAATTCTCCGTCTATCGCTATTCACCTTCCTAACCGTGGTATTGCTGGCGCTACCTGCATACGGTCAATCTAGCTATAGAGCTGGCAACGGCGGTGCTGCTCCGCTTTTCGACAGCAGGCTCTCCAATTCGCAACAGCCTAGGAACGGAGGGGAAAATACAGGAATTCTACCCCAGACGGATGTGAGAAACGCTTATTCTCAGCAGACTGGGAGTCCTGCGACTGAGCAAACTTGGAATTTCCAGGACACCTCCGCTGCCGGAAGCCATCACACAAGGATGACAGGCTCCAAAGCGGAAATGGGAATGGGAATGGGAATGGATTCGAAACCCAGTTCGGAAGATTACGAATCAAAGCTTCAAGAGTTGACTGAGAAAGTCAAAGAGCTTGAGGAATTAAACAAGCCCGAAAATCTTTCACCCTTTACCGCAGATTATAAAAGTGGATTCAGGATCACGCCTCGCGACAAGAAGAAGACGCCATTTGAGTTAAAGATCAATGGCCGGCTTCAGTTTCGCTGGGACGCATTTTCTCGCGACACGGATACGTTTACCAATCGGCTTGGAACGATCCCTGTCAATAGCCGAAACGACTTTGAGGTTGAGCGAGGGCGATTGGAGTTCAAAGGATTCGCACTGGATCCAAGCCTCAAATTCTACTTCAACCTTGACGCTGACACCGACGACAATCACGACGTCATTTTCCATGACTTTTGGTTTGACTACGATTTGACTGAAAACGCAACCGTGCGGGTTGGAAAGGCGAAGGTTCCCGCTAGTTACGAGTGGCTGGAGGCTTCAACTACGACTCGTTTCGCAGATCGTTCACTTTCAACCACTTATTTCAGAGCGGATCGAAGTGTCGGACTTTGGCTCTTGGGAAGTACTGACCGGCTGACTTATTATCAACTTGCCGTTACCAACGGATTCGTCTCTACTGATTTAGAACCCGAGGACGTCGATAACAACTTCGCCTACACCGGGCTTTTTTACGTTGACCCGTTGGGCGACTTCGGCAATGGGCACTCTGACTTGCAATTTCATACCAGCCCGGTCGTCCGTCTCGGCAGTTCGTTTTCCTACACTAACACTAACCCGCTGGACGATGGTTCTCCCAACTTGGAGCAAAACTTCGCTCGGGTCAGTGACGGGGCTCAGCTCATTTCGACAGGTGCGCTCTCACCAGGAGTGACGATCAACGATTTCGATCAATTCTTCTTATCCGCTTTCATTTCGGGTAAGTGGCGGGGCTTTAGCTACAACGCTGAGTACTACGCACGCTGGTTGCAGAACTTTGGCACCGTTGAGGGTACGGCACCTGGCATCAATGAACTATTTGACAGCGGCTTTTACGTAGACGTCGGTTACTTTCTGGTGCCTGGAACGTTTGAAGTCAACGGGCGTGTTTCTCAGATTGACGGCTTGTTCGGAGACACCTGGGAATACGCTGCTGGTTGGAACTGGTTTTTCAAAGAGTCTCACAAAAGCAAACTCAGCTTTGATGCCACCGTTCTGGAAGGCAATCCAGTAGGTAGCTCCAGTCCAAACTTTGAAGTCGGGCAGGATGGTATCCTCTATCGTTTGCAGTATCAGATTGCGTTCTAGTCGGTGTGAGCATCCGGTCAATCTGGCTACGTATCGACCAAATCGTACACCGACTCATTGGCAAAGAAATCTGTCGATTGTCGATTTGCCATCTTGTCCACTGTCCGGACTCTAGTTCACAGGCCATCGGTGGTGTTTCCTGTGGCTTCGCGTTTGACGGCTAAAGCTGGCAATAACAAGAGGTCGCCAATCAAGGCGGCGAAGAGCATTGCTGAAAGCAGGATCCCGAATCGTACCGTGGGGAGGAATCCGCAAAAAGCGTAGAGCACAATGCTTGCCCCGAGAATCACGCTGGTTTGCAGGATCGCTGTGCCGCAGTGACTAAGTGCTTGCTCGACCGGTCCGGGGCCATCGGATGGGCTTTGGGTCTGCTCTGTCTCCACCTTCTTTTGCCAAAGTAGAAAATGTAACGTGTCATCGACCGCGATACCCAAGGCCACGCTGGCCGTCATCAGGGAAGCAACATCCAGTCGGTAGCCAAGATGCCCGGTAGCGCCTAAGACGACCGCCGCCGGGAATAGATTGGGCGCTAGCGCGATCAGCATCGACCGAGGTGATCTTAAGACGACCAGCACGATCAGTGAAATGATTAGAAACGCAGTTACATAAGTGGTCAGCAGTTCGCGGAAGAACTGGCGGTCGACGTAGTCAAATAGCACAAACTCGCCCGTAGCAACGACGCTGAGTTTTTCGCCATCCAACAAAGCGTTCCCCTGGTTCGAGAAGACCTCGTTGGCCATCGCCTTTAACGTTTGGCTTAGCTCAGCAACTTCGACTTCTTGAAGTGTCGAATAACGGCACGAGACGCGCCATGTAACTTCATTCTTGGCTGAGTTGATGTGTAGCAGTCCATTTTCGACCAATCTTTTTTTCAAGACGTCGACTCGGGTTTTCTCGGCTGCTTTTTGAAACGCGTTTGGGTTCTTCTTCCATTTAGGACAAAACGTTGCGGCGCAAACGCAGGAATTGATCGGGGTCTGGGATTCGATGCGGTTGCTTAATGCAGAGAGTGCCTGAATTCGCAAACGGTCGTTGGAGTCGTTTGAGTGCTCAAATCGGAGCAGCAGTTCAATGGAATTTAGCGACCCCGCTGCGGCTTCCACTTTGTTGGCATCCTCAAGTACATGGTGGCCGGCGGGAAAGAAATTTTGCAAATTGCTGCCGGTTTGGATCTTGCCGACGCCGGTCAACAGGGCACACAGAAGTGTCAGAGACGCAACGATGATTGGCCAGCGAGAGGCTTTGGTGAGTCGTGCCCACCATGCCCAACCTCGGTGCAAAGCCGTTGTGGTCGAACCCGAATTTGCGATGCGTTCAGCCTGTCCCATCAACGTCAACATGGCCGGCATCAAGATTAGCAACAGGCTGTTGGCGACGACAACGGAGATGCAGCCAAAGAAACCAAATTGGCGTACCGGTTGGCTCGTGCTTAGCAATAGTGAAAGCAATCCAATAGCGGTTGTCAGGGTACAACAAGCGACGGGAAAGAGCGCCGAGTAACGAGCATTTCCTGCGATCCTGCGTTTTTGAGTTAAATTGAATCGGCGACTCGCATTGGTGGCGTTTTCTTTTAGCGGCTCTTTGGATAAATCATTCGCTTCGGTTCGTTGAAAATCTTCGGTGGCTTGAGCGAAGTAGCGCAGAAAGTGAAGCGCCGCCGAAACGGTAAGCAGCATTGTCAGGGTGGGCAGCGGCCAGATGATGGCATTCATATCCACGCCCATCAGTTCGATATAGTTGAACGACAGGCATCCCGTGTAGGTCCCCAGTGCATTGATGAACAATGCGAGCCAAAAGTTGCGGACAAACAGGAGCGTCAGCAGAAACGCGAGCAACATGATCTGAGGTACCATTCGGAACGGAGATTCCAGGCCCTCCTTGTTGAGCGTGTAAAGGTTATGCCCAAGCCCCGCAAAGCAGGCTTCTTGCGGCGCGATCTCGTGCTGGGTAAGAATCTCTTGCAGTTGCTTAACGACTTGAGCTCGTTTTTCTCTTCCTTCAGACGAGAGGTTGAACCCAATTGCAGTTGTCAAACCATTGTTGCCAATCAAGACACCGCGAAGCCGATTCAAGGCGGCCTTTGGAGAGAGTTTTGCTTGATCGCCGAGTTCATCGAGCAATCGGGCTCCGCTGGAGACACGCTCAACCAATCCACTGAGATCAGTTTCAATCGCTGTGACGACTTGCCTCAAACGTGGATCATTAAGGTCGCAGCCTGGCCAACTTACGATAACGTATTCGTTGACGCCAAATTGCTCCCGGAATTCGTCATACTGCTGATACGCGTTCGAATTTCGATTGCCCCACTCAGTGATCGCGTTGCGAAATCGACCGGCTGGCAGCGTGGAGATGTATGCGACCAGCGGAAAGGTCAAGACAAATATCGCCAACAGAACTCGTTCACGCGTTGGCTTCATTTAATATCGTGATTGGAGAGGTCAGGTGGCAAAGTAAGCGGTACAACCAGCGTGTGTTTTTTTAAGCTGGATTTGACTCTGCTCTGGTTACCTTTGCATTGTAAATAACATTGGGGCGCTATGCTTGGGCGAATGGAATAATCGAAGCAGCTTCTTTCTGACTTGTTAGTCGAGGTCGCTTTCCAGTGTAGCGCACCTTACGCTTCTTTCGCGGGGTTGTGGTTTTATTGGCAATCCAACGCGTTAGCGAGGAGTAATGGACATCATCGAGGTCCTCGTTTACGCGCTTGAAGTTGTACTAGGCTTTGTCCCAAAACCTTCACAGTCGCCTTTTGCTCGCGTTTTGGTTGTCAGTCGATCGGGTTGAAATGACATAGCGTCGTCTCCCATAGTTTCACCAGCGAAAGTAGCGCCGAACGCATCCTTTTGTTCATCCAGGACCAGACAATATTTTAGATACGGAAGACGACATCGTCAGCAGCTAGTTGGTCAGGCTGTGCCTGACAGTTGACCGACAACACTGCATCGTGTCAGGCACAGCCTGATCTACTGGTGCTCAATCCAACCAAATAAAGTCACTCCCTCTGGGGGCCCTTCGTCGTTTTTAGTGGGTAAGTGTTGTTTCGCGATCCG
>CAYSQZ010000032.1:0-20693 GCA_964433035.1 uncultured Pirellulaceae bacterium
CGTCGACGAAACGCGCGATTGACCCGTCTGATCTCAAAGACAAGTGAATCAAGCCCCACCAACAGCTCTTATCAGTGCCTTGTCCTTGGAATCGCAATGAAGCTGGAATCAACGATGACTTCATTCGGTTGCCGTCATTATCGTCGGATCAAAATCACCTTGGCTCAACTCTAGCGCGACCGCTGCGTTGCACTTGAGCATTGCTTTTCTTGAGCATCAACGCTTCGAGCTCTTTGAGCCCAACGGATCCTGATTCAATTTTCTTTCCCAGTTCGCTATCCCAGCTGCTGTACCGCTGTTCGACTGCTTACATAGTTACTGAATGAAGGGTTAATGAAGATTCATACAAACGAAAAACACATGAGTCAATTTCTAATTTGAGTTTGTTTTTGGTTTGTTGAAAACCGAACACACTTCTTCATGTCATCTTCATGTCGTGCGCAAGCGCTGGAGTCTGGCGCTCAAAATTTGTACGCAATTGCACTTTCGTTTTTTTAAAGTTCACTAGCACATTTTTCGTGATTCAGAAAAGTCAAATTAATTTTCAAATTCTACGTAAGCAAAAAAGCAAGATGCCATCTAGGTGAAATAGATCGGAACTTGATGCGATATTGTGTCGTGGAAGTTCAACTCGTGGCTATATCATTTTCAACATGGAGAAGAGATGAAGTTTCAAAATTGGCGCGATTTTTTGTTCGGCGTAGCGACTTGCTTGTCGGCAGCTTTTGCTATCAACATTGATCAGGCTTCGGCACAGACGACGCGTATCAGAGTGGAGTTCGAGTCGAACTTTGCCTCAACGGGTACAGGATTCGCGCCGTTGGGAGGCGTCTTCCACGACGGCAGCTTTAGTACGTTTACTCCGGGAGTGACGAACTTGGCGCAAACCGATGGTCTGGCGCTGCTTGCCGAAGGTGGAAATCCAGCGACGTTTCTGGCAGAAGCTGAAGCGCAGTCAGCTTCTTTTAATGTTGGTAGTACCGATGGGCAAATCGGTGGTTCAAATCGCCCCAATTCACGTTCCTTTGAAGTCGATGTTGATGCAAACAACACGACTTTCAGCTTCGCTTCCATGTTTCTTCCTAGTAACGACTGGTTTGTCGCTGATCAGGGAGGTTCAGGAGTCGACATCAGCGGACTTTTGGATGGTTCATCGGCGCTGCAATCGATTTCCCTCAGCACAATCTATGACGCCGGAACCGAGTTGGAGGATTTTACTCGTGGCGGCGGCACCGGCGCGGATCCATTTAACCTGGCCCCACGACTGTCTGATGCCGAGGGCGGAAATCCAAACGATCAAGATGATGTAATTGCGGCCGTGCAACGTACACCGGGCGTGAATCTCTTCGCAGACTTTCTCAATCCAAACGGCGAACCGATTGATCGATTCCTCGGAGCCAGCAGCGGTAGCTTGGGAACAATCACTTTGACCGTTATTGCTCCGGCGGAGCCGACAACGGCAAGCGCCCCAGTTCCTCAAGGTGCCGTATATGTGCAAACCAATGCCTTGGATGGAAACGAAATTGCAGCATTTGGTCGCAACCTCAACGGAACATTGTTCCACATCGGCGACTATGCGACCGGTGGTCTTGGCTCAACCGAATTTGATGGAGGCGAAGGCTTAGACCCCCTCATTTCGGCTGATTCAGTAATCGCGGTTGAGAATGAGCAATTCCTTGTCACTGTCAACGCGGGCAGCGACACGGTAACTTCATTCTTAATCGAACCAGATTTTTCACTGACTAAAATCTCAACAATTTCCAGTGGTGGTGTCGGACCCAACAGCTTGGCGTACAGCAATGGTCGACTGTTCGTCTCCAACATCGATCGTGACGGTTTCGCGCTGGGTGACCCAAACACACCACGCGGCGAGCCAAATGATGAAGGCAACATCACCGGATTCAGCATGAATAGTGAGGGAGTTCTAACTCCGCTTGCTGACTCAACCATCAATCTGGACAACCGTCCGGCGGACATTGGCTTCTCCGCCGATGGTTCTCGATTGATTGTAACTTCAATCACCGCCGGATCAGCGGCCCTTCCGGGCCCTGGCGCCGCCAACTCTGTTGCAGTCTATGCAGTAAACGCAGACGGCTCGGTCGGTGCAATGACAGGCTCGGCAACGGGAACGGTTGTCGGAAACCCGGAAGGACGGAACCTGGCGAGTGCGATCGACTTCGACACAACCGTTGTCGAGGGTCGCGAATTTGTCGTGGTTACGGAAGCTCGCGAATTCAATTCAGCCGGTGCCCCGCCAGCGCTGCCTGCCCTACAGGCAGGATCTGTTTCGGTCTACGAATTGCTGCCCAACGGTAGCCTTGTTGAAACTGAATCTGATTTCTCTATCGGTAACCCTGCCGGTAGCCCTTTCGATCCGACGAACCAGCTGACCACCTGTTGGATCGACTTTGCTCCTGACGGTCAAACTTTTTTTGCAAGCAACGCGATCAACGCGACTGTCAGTAGCTTGTTTGTTACAGAAGACGGCGAATTGAACCTGCTCGAAGCAACCGCTGCAGAGGGAGTTTCAGGTTTTTCCACCGGTGGAACGACTGGGCCTGAGGTCTTCGGAACGACCGATGGCTTTATTGACTTGGATGTTTCTGATGATGGTCGTTATCTCTACCAGCTCGAAGGGCTCAGCGGAGAGATCAGCGTTTATGCTATCGAAGGTGGTTCATTGACTTTGATTCAGGAAGTAGCTGGTTACCTTCCAGAGATTGATACTCAAGGTTTGGTGGCAGTTTCAGGTCCTCCTCTCGAAGGAGCTGTCTACACAATGACTAACGGGTTGTTGACCAACGAAGTTGTGGCCTTTGCGATCAATCCTGGTGGTCAGCTTGCTCACGTCGGTAGCTTTGCAACCGGTGGAGCGGGATCTACAGAGTTTGATGGCGGAGAAGGGCTTGATCCTCTGATCTCAGCTGACTCGATTATCGTGACTGATGACGAGTGTCTGGTTTGCGTTAACGCTGGCAGCGACACGATTTCATCTTTCACCATCGGAGAAGATTTTGGCTTGACTCTGGTCAGCACGATCAACTCTGGCGGAGTCGGCCCCAACAGTCTGGCTTACAGCAACGGTCTTTTGTTCGTGTCCAATATTGACCGTGACGGTTTCGCTCTGGGGGATCCAAGCACTCCGCGTGGTGAGCCAAACGATGAAGGTAATGTCACCGGATTCACGATCAATGCGAACGGAATCCTGACACCAATTGCCGGTTCAACTTTTAATTTGGACAACCGTCCTGCTGACCTTGGTTTCTCGGCTGACGGAACGAAACTGATCGTGACTTCAATCACGGCAGGTTCTGCTGCTCTGCCAGGTCCAGAGGCAGCAAATTCGGTTGTTGTCCTCGATGTTGACAACGCGGGAGCGATCACCGGAATGGTAGGATCTGCGACTGGCACCCAAGTTGGTAATGCCGCCGGACGTAACCTGGCTAGTGCAATTGACTTCGACACAGCTGTCATCGATGGGCGAGAGTTCATTGTCGTAACTGAAGCTCGCGAGTTTAACTCGTTGGGTGCACCTCCAGCACTTCCGGCTCTTCAGTCCGGTTCGGTATCGGTTTACGAATTGTTGGCCGATGGTTCGCTGGCGGCTAATGTGGAAGACTTTGCCTTGGGCGATCCGCTGGGAAGTCCTTTTGATCCTGGCAATCAGTTGACTGCTTGTTGGATCGACTTCGGTAGCGACGGTTCAACCTTCTATGTATCCAATGCGATCAACGCATCAATCAGTCGACTGGAGTTGTTCGGCGATGGTACTATCAGCCTGATTGAGCAGATTGCTGCGTCGGGTGTTTCCGGTTTCGCCAATGGTGGAACAACTGGCCCTGAAGTATTCGGAACGACCGATGGCTTCATCGACCTCGATGTTACTGCCGATGGAGAGTACTTGTACCAGCTAGAAGGTCTCAGCGGTGAGATCAGCGCTTACGCGATCAACGCTGACAACAGCCTGACGTTGGTTCAGGAAGTATCTGGATTCCTTCCGGAAATCGACACGCAAGGGCTCGTTACATTGCAACGCAACGAGGCGGAAGTCGGATTCCTGCTTGGTGATTGCAACCTGGACGGAGTGGTAAGTTTTCTTGACATTCAGCCATTCATTGATGCCCTGACTTCGGGAAGCTTCCTGGACCATGCAGATATCAACGGGGACGGTACTGTCAGTTTTCTTGACATCAGTGGCTTCATTGCCTTGCTCTCAAGTGGAGGCTAATTCGGACAGTCCTGCTTTGTCAGGTCAATCGAGTAACACGTTGAAGGCCGCCGGATATTTATCTGGCGGCCTTTTTTATTGCGCACTTTATTTTTCCAATCCTGGGAGGTGACTCTGTTTCGCTAAAACGGTTTCGTTATACCACCACCATTGCTTGATCGTTTTCGCCCAAAGTTTCGAATTAAACAGTTGCTGTGTTCTGGTTTTATATCCGCGATGTTTGATTCGAAACGATAAACAGTAACAGCACTACGCGGTAAAGTAGGGATCAAGTTTTTCTTTGCCCATGTAGGATCTGGCCCAAAGATAGAAAACTGCCAGCCCCACAAAAAACAAACAGGCGATTGAGCAACCGAATATCGCACCAATATTTCCTGCGGTTACCATTGGTTGAAATTCTTCGATAGCAACTTCGCCCTGATACTCGCCAAGTTGCTTGCGGATAGATCCCATCACTACGAAATACGACACGATCGTCAAAGCCAATCTCAGAAGCGAATAGAAAATTGCCGCCAAGAGTCCAAGCCGCAATGTGCTTCGGCCACTGGATCTTCGCTTCAAGCATCCAATCCCACCTACGACCAGAAGCCCCGCCACGAAAAAATTGATCACCATCAAAACGATGCTTGGAACCAACATCGACTGCTGAGCCGCTATATTCATTCGGTTGTACTCTTTCTGGACAGGCGGTTGCGGAAATGAATCCGCAAATTCCATCATGCTGGATTGAAACCCCAACGCCAGACCTCCAAAGCAAAGCCCCAGCAAACCAGCAATGCCCAGGATCAGGCAGATGACGGAGATTGCCAATGCAGGGCCAGGCATCGGAGCGTTTTCTTTGTTGGAATGCGCTATCGTCGCTTCCACTGGTTGGTTGGGCGGTGTTTCAAATGGGTTGTTGGCCATTGGCAATTTGTTTCCTGAAAATTTTTAGAGCTTCGAACCGAAACAAACGGCACCTGCCGATTCTTCCTGAAGTGGAAAGCAGCATAACAATCACATGGAGTCGCGGCAACTAAATCTACGCGCCAATGCCGCTGATCCGGGCCGTGCGTTACACAACGTTCATTTTCTTGAGGAACTGGGGCAAAGGTGAGGACGATCGCTACACGGACCATCAAAGTCAGTAACAGAATCTTTTGACTCTAAGCGGTCAAAGGCTTGGGGCACCACGTCACCTTCACTTGATCGAGTCGAGCCAAAGGCTTCCACGCCATACAAATGATGCGCGCGATTAAGCGCCAAAAAGATACGCTTGACGGCTCTTATGTTTATCTGTCCGGCTGGATGGTTGCCAAAAACTCGTGCCACGTCACCCTCCCTCTGGGCCCTCTGGGAGGGTCGAACTAGCCATCATTCATGATGGTGCAGGTCGGGGAGAGTAAACGATCGTTAACTAATTGAACTAACAAACAAGACAAACTGAACTAACAGTATTCCTAGGCCCTCCCCGTCCAATTCGCAAGCGAATTCTCCGACCCTCCCAGAGGGAGGGTGACTTCTTTTGGTTGGTTTGAGCCTCAAGTTTTGAAGGTGACTTCTTTCAGCTGGTTGACCCACAAATTTGACGATCAGCTGCTGAGGGAAAGCAACCGCCTAAACCAATCCCCATTTTTTTCGCAGCAACCACTCCACGCCTAGCAGCGCTACAAAGGCACATAGAAACAATGCAGCAGTGGGAAAGGAGTCACCTAAACGCCACTTCAGCGGAATCTCAATCTTGGTCATGGGCGGGTTTTCAATGTAGTCATCAAGTACTTCAGAAAGCTGCTCGGGCCCAATGGCTTTGCCGCCGAACTGGCTTGTTTGGCTGGCAAGCTGTTTCATCTGTTCGGTGTTGGCGACAGGATTTGATTTTTCTTTGTCGCGATCCATGACGACAAATTCACGTTCGGAGCTACCGATCGGCTGGCCGTTTCGGCTGGCGGCAACCTGGATTTTGTAAAGCCCCGCCTCAGTCAAGGATTCAGGATCGAGCTGAGATTCGTATCGCTGTCCGGCTTTGTTGATCGTGATGAGATCCGATTGACCATTGGGCTTGATCAAAACCGCTTCAAACTCAACACCTTCGACCGCGTCCCCGGCAATCGAGTTGACCGTCACATCGAATTTCACGATGGCTTTGGGCGAGAATCGTCTTTTTGGAAGGTCGATCGAAACGCTTTGGTCATTTTTGGAATCCCAGTTTGCGAGCCAGAGAATCACTTGCCGCCAAAATTGGTCATATTCCTTGTCAAACTTGTAACGCTTCCAACGCCAGCTCGAGTCTCCCGCAAACGCAACAACCCGTCCACCTACATTGGTGGTGGCGAGAATCGGGCGTTTAACCTCATCGTCGCTTTGCAGGAAAACCTCGGCGGTGTCTTTGACCGAAATTCGATTGGCTCCCAGCAGCGGCGGAAGCTCCGCCCAAGCATTGCGGTTACTCGAATCAGAAATTTTGGTCAGAAAACTATCGCGAGTCGGCGTGACTTTGAAAGGCGAGTTGATGTGCAAGTCTTTCCGCACATCCTGATCGTACTCCTGGCGCTCAGTCGGCTTCATTTTTACCGGCAATATTTCGGCAAGCGGTGTCTTGTGCCACATACCGCCACCAAAACTATGAGGACCGCCAAGCATCAATAGACCTTTTCCAGCTCGCACCGCATCCGCAAGCGCTGTCAGTGAACCCTTGTGAGACGCATCGTGAAGCGCCCGCGAATCTACGTTGCACAAAATAAAAATATCGTACTTTTCAGGATCGGCGAACTCAGCTTCGAACGACTTGATTGGCCAGTTCTGTTCACGAGCATTTTTGTAAGTGTAGATGGGCTGGAAGTCCATTTTAATAAAGTCGACCACCGACAGCGACTCTCGCAAAAACCGTTGCTCGTTACCCAGTGAGCCGTTGAGAAAAAGAACTCGCATTCCTTTGTCGCGAACCGTCAAAAAACCATCAAGTTCATTGTTTCGAAGCGCCCGCTCTTCTGGCATTGGTATAGAGCGGACTTTGATGCGAAACTCCCCCGGATCATCTGGACGAAATTTCAAATCGACAAATGATTCCTCGTAGTTGTTGGCTGGGCGATAAATTTGAGTGTCAACCACTTTCTCAGCGCCGGTCGAATCGGTCACTACCAATTCCAGTCTGATGTCGCGATTACGAAATCCGCGAGCCACCACAGTCGCTCTGGCGTTAAGATCGTTTTTCTTGTTGACGACCATTTGCTCAGCGAAATTCGTGATCGCGACGTCGGCAAGTTGCCCACTGTCGGCTGCTGAGCCAAGCTGCACCGCAACCAAAGGAACCTCCATGTCGGCCAGGGCTTGAGATGCATTGAGCAGTTCGACCTCCGGGTCCAGTACATTCTGCACACCGTCGCTGACGACGTGAACTGACAGTAACCGCTGGTCTCGCACGTCCATGCTGGTTTCAAAAATCGCCGTGCCGATATCGGTTTCGCTTCCTTCAGGTTGATCGGGAAGCTTAATCATACCGTCCTCGATTTCGATTGGATGAATCTGGTTGTCAAACGTGAATACGCGTACGTCGATTTTGTTCTCGGCAAGCTGCTTGAATCGCGACTGGTTCTGCTTGACCATCTCAAGCGTCGTTGCCCAGCGTGTTGAATCATCGGTAATGTGAGGCAGTTGCATGCTTCGCGTCGAGTCGACCAGAAACAAGAGCACCGCAGACTGATGCTTTTCGATCTTCTCGATACAACCAGGGCGAAGCATCGCCAGCAGCGCCAATCCGATCACGCCCAGGCGGATCAAGGCCAGTGTCCAGCGTCGTCGTTTGGCAACATTGGCGAACGATGGACCGATCAACAGCATCAACAGCGCAGAGCCGAACAGGATCAACAATGCGATCGGGCCGAGTACTGGTTGAAAGGTAAGCGAATCCAAAGTTAAGACTAGCCTTTGTAAAAACGGTTTGACATCAGATATTCAACTGCCAACACAACCATCATCATTAACATCAAGAGCGGATAAAACTCCATGCCCCGCCGGGTGGCCCCTTGTTGACGAACGATCTCGCCTTTTTCTTGCGCAAGCTGGTATCTCTCGTGACCCAAAAATGAATCAAGCTTGTCCGGATCAATGCGAGTCAGGTCCGTTGCTGCAAGTTCAAGATTGGCGCTGAACCCTCGCAATACGACTTGTTCGTTGAAAACTCCCTTGAGCCGATAGTGTCCCGGAGCGTTGGTAAACCTGTAGCGCAGTTTTCCATCGGAGTTGAGCTTGGACGGAGGTTTCTGAGCAACTGGCGAGAACACCTGGTACGTTTCAGGATACTCACGGGGATCGTTACTGAACGAAACCGACTGGCCGACTACGATATTGAGTGAACCGACATCACGGTGTAACAGAAAGCTTGTCATTCCGTTGAGAAGCATAAATGCCGGCTCCGCTTTGCCGGTAAGCAACGCGTTCCAACTGATCCGGTTTTCCACAAACCCGTACTCGGTGATTGGGGTCGTCATCACCAGCACCCGTCCCGCTCCGATGGTTCGCTGGATGACGGCGGGTTCGCGATTGTTGTATCTTAGCAGCGTTTGGGTTGGCAATTCCTCCGACGCCTGGTCGGGCTCGATTCCCCAGTGGAGAAAAACTGGAAAGCGATTCCAGAGTACCGCTGTTTCGTTGGTACGGACCAACTCGAAGACCGGATGCGTCAATTCTTTGGGACTCAAAAAGACATCGGACTCCTCGGTGTACCATTGTTGTTCCAAAGCACCGGTCAAAACACGCTGGGCCGTGGGCGTTGTAAAACTCTCGTGGGCCAATGGACCATCGGCTGCATTGTGCCCCAGAAAAATTCCCAGCCCGCCGCCGCCGTTGACGAAGGCTTCAAGTCGACTCCAATCGGATTCCTGAATCGGTAGAGGATTAAGCAAAAAAATGGCATCGTATTGAGACCAGTCCGCCAAGCCGGTGAAGTTTGATTGCGGAATCACTTCGTATTCATACTTGGCCGTTCCTGCTTCGATCTTGTCACGCGGGGCGAGTAAGCTTTCCATGATTCGCGGATTGACATCCTCCGGGTGAACGACGAGAGCCCGTTTGGTATCGCCAACGCGAATGGTGAAGAAACGCTCATCGTCGATCGCCAGCCCGTCCTCGCCTTCGATTTTGACTTTGCCGTGGTAAGTGCCTTTGACCAAGGGCTGACTAAAGGTGAACTTTAAATCAGCCGAACCGTCCTGGCGGATGTCTTTGTTGACGACTTGGCCATCGAAATACTTTTCGGGAAAAACAGATTGGCCATTTCTCACAACCGGTAGCGGCGGATCGGGTTTCTCAATCGACATTCGGATCGTCCGCTGGCCGGCTGAGCCTTGCCGTTGAACCTGAGTTTTAATTGACAGATGGCTGGATTGGGAAATTTCGACATCTGAGAGTTGCAACTCCGTTAGAGAGAAATTTGACGTATCAACCACACCGACATCGAGTACAAACAAGTTGGTGTTAGGCTCTTTGTCGAGCTGTTTGAGCAGGGCATTTGGGTTCTCGTCTCCCCAACTTTGACGAGTCAGGTCGGTGATCAAGTAGATCTCTTTTCGTTCCTGGGGGGCTTTGTTCAAAATCTGCAGTCCGTCGAGTAGCGCGCCGGGAACCGAAACACCAGAGAAATTGATTTCCAAAGTTTCCAGTCTTCGCTGAGCTGCTGCGACGTCGACTGAAAAGAATGGACGATCGTTACTCGTTGGCAAGACACAGACTTGACTGTCGGCGGGTAATTGGCTGATTAACCAAGTTCCGATTTCCTTACCAGCTTGGAGCCGGGTTTGATTTTGGGTTTTGTAGTCCATCCGCGGCGAGGTATCGAACACGATTAGCGCGGCCACCGGGGCTTGATCATCACCGAGCAACTGTGCGGACTCGGAATTGAGCAGCCGGCTTGCCGATATCGCTCCATAAATCAAATGGCCGAGGAAAATGGCCGCCAGGATTCCGATCAACAGCCAGTTCTTTGACGGTCGCAGCCACGCCAAAAGCGCAATGATCCCAACCAGCAGTCCGCTGATTCCGATCCCGCCCAGGGTCAACCAGTTTCCAAAATCTGCCGATGCAACCGATGGACCGGCCAAAGCCAAGGCGACCAGCCCGATCAACAGGCAGCGCATCATCAACAATAGAAAGTGCCGGATGCGCATGCTCGACTTGTTGGACTGTTGACGCGCTTTGAGAAAACGTAGCGCCGGAAACACGATGTCTTTTGGTTTGGGCTGCATCAGGAAATGCAGAACGATCGGGACCAGTAATAGCAGTCCGCCGAGCCCTAAAATTGCCAAGTTGGCCCAAGTCATCGTTACCCCCTGGCCCGCCGAGAGAGGAGGTATTCCAGTAACGCTCGATCAAACTGCATGCTCGTATCAAGCGGGATATAGTCGATGCCGGACTTGCGACATTGGCGTGCCAGATTGTCCCGGAACTCCTGAATTTGCTCCGTGTATTCTTTGCGAAACCCATCAGCGTCTATTTTCAGCTCTTCACCCGATTCGGGATCCCGCATGTTGTAGACGCCGCGAAATGGAAAACTGACTTCGGCTTCATCAAGAACGTGAAACAGAATCACATCATGTCCACCGTGTCGAAGCCGATAAAGTGAATTGAGCGTTTGCTCTTCATCGACCAAAAAATCAGAAAAAATCATTACCAGCGAGCGGGTCCTGAGCATCGCAGTGAGCTGACCGATGCTGTGTTGGAAATCGGTCTGGCCATCGGGTTCAAGCTTGGAAAGCAATGAAAGGACGTTGCCGAGCTGGGTTCGTTTCGATTTCGGGGCCAGACTTTGACGGATCTTGTCGTTGAATGTCACCAACCCCACGGGGTCCTGCTGCATAACCATCAAATAAGCCAAAGCGGCCGCCAGGCAAATTGAATAATCGAATTTGCTCAGCTCCTGCTGGTAGGTGTATCCCATTGAGCTGCTCAAATCCATCACGAGGTAACCGGTGATGTTGGTTTCGGATTCAAACTTTTTGACATAGTACTTGTCTGTTTTCGCAAAGACCTGCCAGTCGATGTCTTTGAGATCATCGCCGTGGCTGTACTTGCGATGCTCGCTGAATTCCACGCTGAAGCCGTGGAAGGGACTGGCGTGCAAGCCATGTAGAAAACCTTTAACGACAAACTTGGCCCGCAAATCCAGACGCTTGATCTGGTTGATGACGGACGGTTTGAGGTATTTTTCTACGGACATGGTTTTCAATGCAGAATGCGGAACGGGGAATGTGGAGTACTTTCATGCTCATTCGCATTTCGCATTTCGCATTCCGCATTAATTTTCACTTTTCAAACTTCTGAATCTCAGGTTCGGGCGTTTCTTTAATCAAACGTTCAATCACATCCTCGGTCGTCATCCCTTCGGCTTGGGCCTGGAAGTTGGTGCTGACCCGGTGACGAAGAACCGCCATTGCGACTTTTTTGACGTCGGCGATCGAGACCGAGAATCGACCGTCCATCGCGGCCATCGCTTTGCCGCCAGCGATCAGAAATTGTCCGGCGCGCGGTCCGGCTCCCCAGTCGACCAGCTCCTTCACAAACTCTGGTGCCGCTTCATCTTTAGGTCGAGTCGACCGGACCAGCCGCGATACGTATTTGATGATATAGTCGGAAACTGCAACGGAGTGGACAAGCTTTTGCAGGTTCACGATCGCCTTGGCAGAGAGAACTTTGCGGACTTCCGGCTTTTCATTTTTGCTGGCCGCGGCCAGAATTTTCTCTTCTTCGTCAGCCGTGGGGTAACCGACTTTGATGTTAAACATAAACCGGTCGAGCTGGGCTTCTGGAAGTGGATACGTTCCTTCCTGCTCGATCGGGTTCTGAGTCGCGATTGTGAAAAACGGCGGCTGCAGGTAGTACGTTGTTCGGCCGATCGTTATCTCACGTTCCTGCATCGCCTGGAGCAAGGCGGCTTGGGTTTTGGGCGGGGTTCGGTTGATTTCGTCCGCCAGCAAAATATTGGTAAAGATCGGGCCTTCGACGAATCGAAATTGACGCTTGCCGTTTTCGTCTTCATCAAGAACATTGGTTCCCGTAATGTCCGACGGCATGAGATCAGGCGTAAACTGGATCCGTTTAAAATTGACGTCCAAAATCTTGGCAATCGTCGAGACCATCAATGTCTTGGCCAGGCCGGGGACGCCCTCCAGAAGACAGTGGCCACGAGTAAAGATCGCTGCAAAAACCTGCTCAATGACTTCTTCTTGACCAACGATGACTTTGTGAAGCTCCTGTTCCATCACCTTGCGATGTTGGCTGAACTCTTGAAGTACATCGCCAAGGCTGCGTTGTTTTCCCGTCACACTATCCTCTTGGCAAATGGCTCGCTGGCTTCGGATCACGACTGTGGAAAATCCGAACGCTTGTTTTTGGTATTGTTTTTGGCTGTCAGTCTTTGGCAATTGTAGAACTCTGCCCCAACATCAGCAACGTGAGCATTTGAAGTAGCCGAAACAGATGTTAATAACGTGACGACTGGCGACTTGGGTATTTCGGTTTGAGTAGGAGGCAAAGAAATGCCGAATCAACAATAGGCACTGTTTGACAATTTCATATTGGCCTGAGCGAAGACGCTCACATTTCTAGCAAACAGTGCCTAGTGGTCCAACCGACCTGAATTGACCGGAGGCTAATCCGGTTTGCTACGTCATTTCCAGATCGAAATCCTTGCATGGACTGGTCAATTCAGTTTTGACGGACCACTAAGTTCTAGCCAGCACTGCTGGAGATGGCGCGTTGAAACGTTGTCATTTCACAGCTGGGGTTCTAAACTCTCATTGGACGCCTGCGCATCGTATCTCACATTGAGCGCCATGAAGATCGAATTAAATTGCCAATTAAAAGTCAAAATGATGGGCACTGTTTTGCTTGTGCTGTTGGTCAACCTAACAATGACTATTGGTCTTGTCACAGCGCAAGTTCAGGGAATCGATGGGATACCGCCAGACGCGTTCTCGGTTTTGAATGGCTCCTTGCCACAAGCAAACTCAAGTGTTGCAGTGGTTAGGCAACAGCGGCAATTTCGCCGGTCAAATCAAAGGGCTGACAAGACTCCGCTCAACGCAAAGAAAGTAAATCGTTCTATCTCGATGGCGGTCGAGTACCTCAAAGGGCAACAGAACACCGACGGAACCTGGTCGCACGTCAAGTATCCCGGAGATTCCACGGCACTGTGTACGCTTGCTCTGCTCAATTCAGGCGAAGATCCATCGGCGACTTACCTGCAACGAGCGTTGGACAATATTCAATCCAATTCGCGGATAGCAACTTATGTTGTTTCGTTGCGGATTATGGCTTTGGTGGCCGCCGATCCAAAGGGCCAAAAATACGTTCGCGATGTTGAGCGAGACGTTGAGTGGTTGTTGGAAACTCAACGCAAGAATGGGCCCTCTGCCGGATCATGGAACTATGGCAACGCTGGCGGCAGCGGCGACGCATCGAACAGCCAGTTTGCATTGCTGGCACTTCATGAAGCGACTCGAATAGGAATCAAGATCCCCAGAGCCAACTGGGAGCTGGCGAAGTCATTCTGGGAACAAGCTTATCACGAGAGAAGTGGCGGATTCGCTTATTATGCGAACAAGCAATCTATCTCGGGAAGCATGACCTGCGCAGGGATTTCCTCGTGGATCATCATTCATGAAAATCTTACCGACCTTAATGGGATTGCTGATGGCGAGTTTGCCAATTGTTGCCAGCAGAACCCGGCGATGAAAAAAGTCGAAACGGCGTTCGCCTGGCTGGCAAAGCACTATTCGGTTTCGTCGAACCCAAACAAGCGTGGAACGGGGCTGTATTATCTTTATGGGCTGGAACGCGCATCCCGCTTGGCCGGTCGTCGTTTTGTTGGGGCCAACGATTGGTATCGGGACGGCGCGAAGCACTTGCTGAAAGTCCAGAACACCAACAAGGGCAACTGGATCACACCCGGAGGACATGGCGAAGACAATCCGCTGGTGGCGACTTCATTTGGGCTGTTGTTTTTATCCAAAGGCAAGCGACCTGTCGCGATCGGCAAGTTCAATCATGGCGCGGCCGATTGGGATCTTCATCCTCGAGGCGTGCACTACCTGACTCGACGGCTGGAGTTGGAGTGGAAGACCAAGCTCAACTGGCAAACAGTCAAGGCTGAGAATTCGACGGTCGACGATCTACTCGAAGCGCCGGTGCTGTTCATGTCAGGCAAAGACGCAATCGGCCTCTCGGCCAAGCAAAAAGAGACGTTGAAACTGTATCTGGAGAACGGTGGATTTCTGTTCGCCGAAGCCTGTGATGGTGACGGCTGCGGGGCGGCGATCGCTTACGATCGCGCGTTTCGTCAATTAATGACCGAACTATTTCCCGAAAGTCAACTGGAACCGCTTGATCGAGCCCATCCGATTTGGCACGCCAAGTACAAACTGCTTTGGAACGATGAGCGACCGCTGCTGGGGCTACAGGCGTGTTGTCGAACCAGTGTTGTTTACTGCCCGACCAATTTGAGTTGTTACTGGGGACTGGATCAATCAGCAATAATGGATGCGCCGTCTGTCAACATGAAATTGAAACAGCGCATTGAATACTGCTCACAAATGGGCGTCAATGTCGTGGCCTACGCAACCGGGCGTGTCGACGAACTCAAAGAGAAAGGCGAAACGCCGACGGTCGCTGATCGAAGGATTGAGCTGCTGGCGGATCGCGTGCTGGTTTTCCCCAAACTGAAGCACGGTGGCGGTGCCGACGATGCGCCCAATGCATGGCGTCATATTCTCCGCGAGCTGGAGTCGACGCTTGGTTTGGATATGAAAACCGAAAAGAAGATGATCTCACCTACGTTTGAGGAATTGGCGGATCATCCGTTCGTTTTTATTCACGGTCGAACCGGGTTTTCGTTTTCTCAAGAGCAGCGTCAGGCGATCCGTGATTCACTTGAGCATGGTGGATTCATTTTTGCGGATTCGATCTGTGCGTCGAGTGAATTTACGAAATCGTTTCGAGACGAGATGAATCGAATTTTGGAAAAGCCATTGCGCCCAATCCCGGTCGAGCACCCGATTTTGACTGAAAGAATTGGCTACAAACTCGATCGTGTCCGCTTTCAAGTCAAAGATCCCCAGGTGGCCGGTGGAATTGGGCCGATTCAATCTGGTCCGCCGCGACTGGAAATGGGAGAGTACAACGGACGGGTTGCGGTGGTTTTCTCGCCGTATGATCTCAGCTGTGCTCTTGAGAATATCCAAACGTCGCAGTGTACGGGTTACACTCGCGAATCTGCCACAAAGATCGGTGTCAATGTGGTTCTGTATTACTTGCTGGGCGATCAGTGAAATGACCTGGCACTGTTTGCTAAATGTTAGCGGCAAGGCGAGCGCTAGCCGTCGGTTCTTGCGTGTTACAGCTGCTATTGCAACAAATCCTTAGCGATTGGAAGTTACGGGAATCGCTCTGCCACGAATCACACGAATAAACACGAATCTATCTCGCTAATATTCGTGTGATTCGTGGCTTGATTACTTCTTCGATCGAAGACAAATAGCGAAGCCTGCGCTTGCGGTTGGCGTTCACCATCGCAGGATTCGTGGCGATTAAACATCGCTTTTCAGTTTGTGAGCTACGTGACCACAAAAATTTCGCTAAGTCGAAATTGACAATAATTGTTAGCCTTGTGAACCAAGACCTTGGTTTTGGCGTCATTGAGTCTTACAATGCTCCTTCGATTCAAGTTTCCGGCCAGAGAGTTCTGGTCGCTATCGGAGAGGCACTTTCCGACTTGAATGGACAACGTGAAATGAGTTTCAACCTGGAAGAATGCGTGAGCCAAGAACCGTCAGAAACCAACGAACACAAGCCATCCGGAGCCGCGGCAACTCGCGCCAATCCTGAGTACAGTTTAATGCTGGCAATGGCGGCCGTTAAAACTGCTGCCGAAAATGGAGCACAGGACCTGGTCGTATTGGACATGTCGAAGCATACGGCCATCTTCGACTATTTCGTAATCGCGACCGGTACCAGTCGAAGGCAGCTTCATGCGATCAGCGAAGAGATTGATCACAAGCTCGAAGATGAACTCAATGACAAGCGAATGAACATCGATGGCTATGACGACAGCAAATGGATTGTGCTTGATTACGGAACCGTCGTGATCCACTTGTTCGATGAAGACACTCGGGTTTTCTACAGCCTTGAGGCGCTATGGGGAGATGCAGCAAAGGTCGATCTAACCGAGACCTTGAAGAACGTACGTTAACCTGAACGCACGTCGAAACTGCTTTCTCCGTTTAAGGAGTTGCTGGGGCTACAGCTTGGCCAGGCTTGGCTCTGTTTCCCTGAAGTTTTTTAAACAACTCAGCGCACTTTGCAGCAACTTCGTCACGGTCCTCCTGGGACCCATTTTTTTCATTGATCTTGGCGAGCCAATTGACAAGAGCCGCGGCGTCTTGGTGGTGCCCGAGTCGCTCGTACTCCTCGATGACCTCACTGGCAATCCTGTAGATCTCAATTCGACTGGAAGGATTGGCTTGGAGCGCCTCAAAGAAGGCTTGCACATGATTTCGCGCTAAATCATTGCCGCCTTCGATTCTTTCGACCAAACTACCGAGTTCGACCTCGGAAAAATAGATCTGTTCTCCGAGCGCTTTGGTAATGAAAATTATTTCCCCATTTTCGCTCTTTCCCAATCGCTTCATGACCCGAATGGCCAGCGTCCGGAGGCGATGATCTTGATAATTAGTTTCGACAAAAAGATCGACCAGAAGCTGCACGAAGCGAGCAGTTGTTTCTGGGTGACGAATTATTTTATCAGCATGCAACTCAAATTGATCTCCAGCAGCTACCAAATCAGATTCACTTTTCGAAACGGAAAAATCGTGCAACGGGATCAGAGGGAATCCAAGGCTCGCTTTGGCGCCGAGGGCAGCCGATTCATGATTGGAATAGGTATCCCGAATTAGAATCAAATTCTCACGAGCGCTGGGCTTGCCAAGTTTTCCGGTCTTATTGGTGGCGTCGAGTTGCAGGGCGTCTTCGATCAACTCGTTGATTGCGAAGACTCGTTGACTTTCAGATAACTCCAACTCCAGCAAGCGCCTTGCGATCCTTGAGCGTTTCTCAACCAAAGCAAACATGATCGCCATCGATTTGCTTCTTGGAATGCTTCGAAGGCGAAGCAGTTCGTCAATTAGCTCTATCGCAGATCCGTTTTTCAATAGTCTTGTGTTGACGTCATCGCCGGCGGAGAGAGCTTCCAGATGCGACGAAGTTGACGGGCCCAAATCATTGGAATTCTGAGAGTCCTCTGAGGTGGGATCCAAGCTAAACTCGCCAACGTCCAGGTCGGGATCCAGGGACGTTTCGACGGATGAACCCAGAGATCCTGCGCTAGCCTCTGTTTCGCCCCGAGGTGATCTCCATGCACCAGCTTTTGGTTCTCTGGGTTTGGTAGCAACGTAGTAGATGATTGCTCCAACAGCCAACACCAGGAAGAACCCCATCAACTGTCGCTGATTACGCTGAAGCCGAAACGCTGAGCGATTGCTGGCACTTCTTCGCTCTGGTTCTCGGCGTATCGGTTGTTTTTTCGGTTCGTCAACCATTTCTATCTACTCATTCACCCGTGATAATTCACCCCGAAAAGCTAAGCCCAACAAAGTGCAAACGTCATTGGCTTAAACTTAAAACCTCTAGCTAGCTTTGATCGGTTTCAAAGTCAAGATCGCTCGGGGTTATGTATGGTTTTCGGAATTTTAAGACTTTCGGAAGACTGTTTATACCTCAATTTACTCACCTTAATTTACTCACGTTTTTTACCTTCGGAAAGCTCAGCTTGTTTCCCCGAAGCACGTTTGAGCTTGATGTCTTTGAACTCAATTTTCATAGGCGGTCCGACATGAAGCTGAAACCCAATTAGACCCTGGCTAACGTAGCCAGATTGATCTTCGTCAATGACTTCAGATGTCACGTTCCCATTGATCCTGGTAACCAAATGGTTGCCTCGGGCGATGACTTCCATTTCATTCCACCCATCGAGATCGATGTGTTTGAGCAGTTCAGCTTGATCGGCAATCTTTTCGACCTGCTTGTCTTTGGGGCCTCGAATCGTTGTTTTGTTGCCACGCTGGCAAAGAATACCCCGCCCGGTTCTTTCAGAGTAAGTAATGCCGATGTACTTGCCTGACTTGTCGATGTCAGCTTGGTAGCCTGATAATCGATGTTTGTCGCCATCGATCGGTTTGCTGCGATACTGAACACCGCTATTGGCTCGCTGGGTACCAGAAAGTTTGAATTTTAGTTTCAAATCAAAGTCGTCGACTTCGCCTTGGTCCCATACCAGAAATTGGTTTGCCTTGATTTTAATGTCCTTGGTGGTTTGCCCGACGATCGCTCCATCCTCGATCCGCCACAAATTCTTGTCGCCTGTCCAACCTTGGAGTGTCTTACCATCAAAGATTGATTCGAATCCGGCCGAATCAGTTTCCACCTCGTACTGTTTAAGGCGAATGTCCTTGAACTCGATTTTCATTGGTGGCCCGGAGTGTACTTGCAGCCCCAGAACTCCACTCAGATCAGCTTGGCCTTTCTCAGTATCGTGAAGCTCAGCAAAAGTGTTCCCGTTGATCGAAATCGTGATGAGATTACCAATCGCCTTAACGGAGTACTCGTTGAAGCTACCCATGTCGAGTTTTTGAAAGAGCGCTTCTTTGTCGCCCTTGGTTTCTTTCGAGCGTTTCCCTTGCTCATCGATGGTCACCTTTTGGCCTCGATCGCAGAGAGATTTGCGACTGGTGCTCTCATCGTAAATCGACCCAAGCCACTTTCCTGCCAGATCGATGTCCGCTTGATAGCCAGCCAGTTGCCCGCTTTCTTCCTGAACACACCGGAACTGAATTCCACTGTTGGAACCTTCGCCAGAAATACGAAATTGGAATCGCAACTCAAAGTCGGAGGGTTGACCACCTTGCCATACCAGAAAGGTGTTCTTCTTGAGCGGCTTTTCAGCAGTCGTTTCACCGACCAAAACCCCGTCTTCAACTCTCCATACGCCTTGGTCGCCGCTCCAACCCGCGAGCGATTTGCCATCAAAAATCTGTTGGAAGCCATCGTCTTGTCCGTTGCACTGGAGGACGCTGCCTGCCGTCAAAAGGGTAAAAACAACAAAAAGGGCGATTCGATTCATAGCGTTTCTTAAAGAGTGTTTGCGACTGCGGGTGAGCACGTGTGCAATAAAAGTTTAATTGGTCAGCTGCTTGTTTTGCAAATCGCCAAAAACGCTAGAGAATTGAGGTCTCATTATTTGGTAGTTTCGGTATCGCCGCAGGTTGCCAAGCGCTCAGATGGGGGACAGGATCACAGGATTGACTCGAGTTTTTTCTTGTGACTGCCGAGAACCCAACCCTGTTCATCTGGTGCCCCCGTGTTTGTAAATACCAGCGCGCGAATTTGGACAGGCTCAAAGGCAGCGAGCAGTTTGAGCAGCTACTCAGATTGAACGGTTTAACGAAACAAAGACAAAACTCTCCCAAGATTGGGAGTGTCAGAAAAGACGATGGGCAAAAGTTTTAGAACTCTTGACGAGTTCCTCTACCCTGAACTCAAAAATTTCCGTGCTCTAGTTGCCAGAGAGAATTTCAATGAACGGAGCGATGTCCAAGAAGTTTACGACGCCATCTTGATTGCAGTCGGCTTGATCGAGAAAACTGTTGGCGGAGAGAATTTCAATGAACGGAGCGATATCTAAGAAGGTCACTTCACCGTCTTGATTGCAGTCGCCCAAAATGATGACTTGGCTGACAAACACGCGGACGTAACCATTGCCTCCCCCTTGCAACCCACCTAACTGACGACTACCACTGACGAAGAAGTCGGGGATGCCATCGCCGTTGACATCGCCCGCGCCGCTGACCGCATCCCCAAAAGTGTCGGCGTCGGAGTCACCATCGAAGGTGTAGAGAACGCTACCGTCAAATCCTGAGAGCACCCGCGCACTACCGCTAGAATCGCCGCTGTTGTCATCCCTTGGGGCACCCACAATCAGATCAGCGAACCCATCGCCATTGACATCGCCGGCGCCACTGACTGAATCGCCAAATCGGTCGTTAGCTGAATCCCCATCGAAGGTATAGAGTACGCTGCTGTCAAATCCTGAGAGCACCCGCGCACTACAAACCCATCGCCATTGACATCACCCGCGCCGCTGATTGAGGAGCCAAACAGCTCGCCGGCTGAGTTCCCCATGATAGTGAATTGCGGAACATGGGTGATGGTTTGTGCGCACGCAGGAGCGACGGCCAAAATACACCATGCCAGTAAGCACGCTACAGTGCCCGAAATCATTAGTTGAATATTCATGCAGGTATCATAACAAACGAGATGGCGCCAGTGCGTTTAAAATGGTCCATCTGGTATTTCATGGGTCTGCTAGAATTTCCGATACCGGGATCGAAATCGGCTTTGATCGAGGAGGTTGATGGCTCGCTTTCAAATTCGCATCCGAACTCCC
>CAYSQZ010000032.1:20793-28319 GCA_964433035.1 uncultured Pirellulaceae bacterium
TCGGCTTTGATCGAGGAGGTTGATGGCTCGCTTTCAAATTCGCATCCGAACTCCCGAAAGCAGAAAAGTAAATTGAAAATCGCTTAATCTGAGTAGCTATCCGGACTGAATTCGGCTTGAAAGATCCAAAATCGAATGCCGTCTGCTTAGTCGAATAACTCTATCCCCTTGGCTTCCTTGCATTTAAGTAAACTCTAACGATCTGGCAAATTCTCTCCTCGGAAAAATGAACGATTTCCCTTTTTTCAGGAAGCATTTGGAGCTTTGGCTTGCTTCTATTAAACTCAGGTCAGGAGCTTCGGAACAAGCATTTGGCTTGTTGTGAAGCGAATTTAGTCAAAGCGGTTTGACGGATGGACCGCTCAAGGGAAACGGATTCTGGATTGAGGAATAAGAAATGAACACTAGGTCTTCAATAGCTGGAGCTTTGATCGCGACGTTGGGTTTAATATTTTACGCCTACTCTAACCCTACCATCGCATCCACCAATGGCTCTGCGTCAGCAGTTCAGCAGTCGCAATCGCAATCGTCAGAAGCATTTGCTTATTCGCAGCTGACTCTCGAAAGCGAAGACCAATTCACTTTTGATGAGGGAGGCCTTCAGCCCCCTCGAACTCGTACGTTGACGGCATTGATGCGGTTCTTGGAAAGTAACGAGAGACCTACCTATATCAATTTGCTTAACGCTATCGGATCCCGAGGCTGGGAGTTGGTGGAAACCCAAAACAACACGGTCACTTTCAAACGACGCGTTGAGTGATTCATAGATTATCTACCAGATTCGCTTCGCCATCGGATCGGCTTCATACTGACGCCGCAAAACTGAATCTGGTTCTTGCTTAAACGTTTTGCGGACCATCAGCGCAATTGCTATGCCGCTAACGAAACCGCCAACGTGAGCCATATAAGCCACACCTCCAACCGATTGAGCCCCTGGGGTGAGCGAGCCAAGTCCGCTCATGAACTGCATCGCGCCCCACATTCCGAGCACCAGAAAAGCCGGAACTGAAATGATGGTGACAAAGAAAACCGCGTTGACTTTGTTGCGTGGAAATAGAATCAGGTAGGCACCCATCACCCCGGCAATCGCCCCCGAGGCGCCCAGATTGGGCAAGACTCCATCGGGATCAATCACGATTTGCGCCAACGAACCGACCAGTCCAGAGAGTAGATAAAACGCCATAAACAAAACATGGCCGAATCGATGCTCGACATTGTTTCCAAAAATCCACAGGTAAAGCATATTGCCGCCGATGTGTCCCAATCCGCCGTGCATGAACATCGAAGTCAACAGCGTCATCCAAATGATCGGTGGGCCAGGCGCGTGAGGGATTTCAGTCCTTTCACCGTTAGGCATTTCAATCGGCGTTGGCAAAACAATGTCCTGGCCGGTGGTGATCTCTTTGGGGATTACGCTCCAACCGTAAGTGAATTCGGGGTTGGACATCTGGTAAATAAATACCAGCACATTGATCGCCAGAAAGAAGTAAGTCACGTAGGCGGTGGTTGTGATCCCGCGATTGTCATCGCTAATTGGAAAAAGCATTTGTATTGAATGTTTAAAATGTTAAAAAACGAATTCTAACTCAATCTTGTAGAAGTAGAAACGTGGAAGAATAAGCTGACACAGTTTGTTTTAAACGATTT
The DNA here is from genome assembly GCA_964433035.1 of uncultured Pirellulaceae bacterium. GTDB lineage: Bacteria > Planctomycetota > Planctomycetia > Pirellulales > Pirellulaceae > Mariniblastus. The sequence continues at coordinate 22,441 of CAYSQZ010000032.1, forward strand.
AGTTGAACAAGTGCCAAAGATGCGCACACTTGTTAGCATAAGACTTGCGATTTTTGCTGGCACACCTGATCGTCTCGCCAGATCTAACTCGTACTTGGAATGAAAGGTTGTCCTGATGAAAGAATTGTATCGAATTCCTGTATCGACACTGTTGATGATTCCATTGCTCTGGGGCCTTTCGGCTGACTTGGCCAAAGTTCATGGACAGCCAACGAAAACGCCAGCTCACACTCATGTTCAAACACTGAACAACCAGAATTTAAATGGCTTGATTTCGCTGGTGGGCTCCAAGGATGGGAAATTTCTTTACGGGGCTGCGTTTGGCTCAAAAAAGCTGGTGACGATGTCGCGCGATCCCAACACCGGAAAAGTCGAAGTTGTCGATTCGATTGCTGATCTCAATGGTGCGGTTTGTCTGGCGATCAGCAAAGACCAGAAGTGGGTCGTGCTGACAAGCTGTCTTTCAAGCCTGGTAACTCTGTATTCTCGTGACGCGGAAACTGGAAAGCTGACCGAAGTCAGTCGGCAAGTGCAGGGCAAGGACGGTGTAAACGGATTGGGTTTTCCGATTGCAGTAACGATCTCACCGGACTCCCGATTCGTCTACGTTACCAACGACACCCGACTGGGGTCGTTGACCGCATTTTCAATTGAGAACGGAAAATTAAAGTTTTTAGAAAAACACGATGGTCTCGACGGCTGCCTCAAAGGTGCGCGGTTGCTGGCGGTTGATCCAGACGGTGAGTTTTTGTTTGTCCCGTCTCGACACGCAGATTGCCTGACTGTATTTGACCGGAACGTCAAAACAGGAAAATTGCGAATCCTGGATTGCTTGTCTGATGGCGAGGATCGCCGCAACCTGCTCGAAGGTGTGCATGGGCTTATTTGTAGCAAAGACGGCCGACACCTTTATGCTACCAGTGGTCGATGGAGCGGAGATCAAGGCATTTCAGTTTTTGAAATCCTGCAGCGAGAGGTCTTGGAGCTGGTCCAGGAACTCGAGGGCGGCAAGGAATTGAAGAATTTCTCAGGTGGAAATTTCATCGATATCTCGCCCGATGGAAAATTCGTGTATACGACTGGCTTCAAATCAGGCAACGCGATTTGCCTCAAGCGAGACACCAAGTCAGGCGAACTTGAATACTTGTACGAATTGCAAGCCAACGGAAATGCGAATCTAGGCCCGACGGCGGACATTTTCATTTCCAATGACAACCGTTTTATCTACATCGCTAACGAAGGCAAACAAAACCAGCTGCACGTTTTCGAGCGGCAGATGGACAACGCAGGACCGGCTGGCGAAACCAAAAAATAGTAGAAGCATCATAAATTGGGTTTTGGGTAGCGGACGAGGTCACGAGTGGATAATGGACGAAGCTACGAGCCCGTTGTTTCCGCAAGCAAACGGTGAAGCAACGGTTGGTTTCGAAATACCCAGCAACAAGATAGACTTTTGAGCTTGGCTCATTTCGAAAAGTACTGCATAGCTCGATGCAAATTCTCAACAGTTTGTTTCCCATTTTCGCCGTCATCGCGCTGGGAATGATTCTTCGTCGCAGAGGATTCCTGACTCACGAGATTACACAGGGATTCAATCGATTTGCGTACCACTACGCTTTGCCAATGTTCCTATTCTATAAGCTTGGCAGCGCACCAATGGAAGCGTCGACGATCGGCGCGTACATGATTACGCTGCTGACGGCTACGCTTGTAACTGCAATTTTGGCTTGGCTGATTTGCAAACCACTGGGCATTGCGTTCGGCTCACAAGGGGCATTTATACAAGCGTGCTTTCGCGGAAATTTGATCTTCTTTGGATATCCACTGATCGCGTTTGCGATTTCTGAATTGTCAATTGAACAGAAATCTGAAATTGAAGCAGCCATCCTGGTCGCTATTACCCCACTTCTGATTGTCTATAACGTTTTAGCGGTCGCGGTACTTGCGATTTTTAACAAAGAGACCGAGTCGGGTTTTTCCTGGCAAGATGTGCTCCAGAAAATCGTAGCCAATCCTTTGCTATGGGCTGCCGTTGCGGGCGTCGTGTTTCAGCTGGCTGAATTGACGATCCCAAAATCGATTGAGCGAACCTGTACCGTTGTCGGTTCATCAGCGTTTCCGATGGCACTGCTGGGGATTGGAAGTCAGTTGGTTTCAATTTCAATTTCTGGCAATTGGGTTTCGCCACTGATTGCCAGCGCCCTGAAGTCAGTGCTGTGTCCGCTGATTGGTTGGGCGTTCGGGGCAGCGTTTGGTTTGGCCGGTGTCGAACTCAAAGTGATTCTGATTCTGTGCGCGGTCCCAACAGCGGCATCAAGTTACGTCCTGGCAGATCAGATGAAAGGCGATGGCGATTTGGCAGCCAGTTCGGTTGTTATCGCCACGGCATGTTCACTGGTGACGCTGTCGGTGCTCTTGTGGCTAACCGGTTAAAGCGGTTCGTTAGGCTTCGGTTCGTTACGCTTCAACCGCTTTCGAAATAGCCTCCAGCACTGCGGCGGCCGATTCGTATTGCCGATCGACACGCGTACTTGATTTCAGCTTTATCGTGTCCAACGAAACGATCGTCGTTGAATCGTTTTCGCGCTTGGCAACAACGACGAATGTCTTACCGTCTTTTTCACTTGGCATGTCGCTTTCGGTCAAAGGCCCGAGATGACCGGTGATCGCCGCCGAAAAAGTTGCTTCTGCTGTCCTTTCAAGAACGCTGCGCGCCAATGATTCGGTTGTCTCGAGCGACTCGGCGGTGAACTGCTCAAGCGTGGCCGGCGAGACCTGCAACCATTGTTCTTTGGTGGATTCACGATAAGTAACCATCGATCCACACAAAAATCGAGAAATCCCGGGAACCTGTCCAAGCAGCGCCGAAACCAAGCCAGCAGTACAGCTTTCGGCCAGCACGATTCGGATTGGCACTCCGGTTTTCGCCTGCCGGGACTCGAGCCGACCAGCGAGATCCTGAGCCTGCTGCGAGGCAATCGCGAAAAAGGTATCAGGCATCGTAAACTCTTGGTCTTAACTTTTTGGAAACGGTCGAATCCCGAGCAACATCTCTGCGCGCTCCGAAAGCGGTTGAGCAGCACAGTTTTCGTCAGTGTGTTCTTCGAGATTGCTGCGCACCAGCTCGTAGACGGCTTGGCGATCCAAACTGGTATCGATCTCCACACATTTGTTCTTGCTCTTGAAAAATTCAACCGTTGGGAGCGTCTGTGACCTGAACGTATCGAATCGAAGCTTGATGCTTTCGATGTTGTCGTCGCTTCGCCCCGTGTATTTGGCACGACCGAGGATCCGTTTTTCAAGTACTTCGAACGGGCATTCAAGGTACAACATCTTGGGAAGCTCTTCTTCCCCGAAAACTTTGTTCCACTCATCCAGGTTGGACAGTGAGCGCGGAAATCCGTCGAGTAGAAAATTGTTCTTTCCGGTCGTCCGAGTAAGCTTCTCCATCGCTTCTTTGAGCAGCGTAACGACGATGTCGTCGGGGACCAGCTTCGTTTCCGATAAGTACTTGTCAACCGTTTCGCCGATCGGCCCACCAGCCTCTTGAGCTTCACGGCATAGTTGGCCAGCAGACAAATGCGTCCAACCCAACTGCGACTCAGCCAGCTCGCACATCGTGCCTTTGCCTGCTCCGGGACCGCCGAGAACGAAAACGACGTTTGGTTTGGGACAGGGAAGCCGCGGATCAAAATGGTGAATCGTTACCTTGGGCGCAGGTGCGACGCCTTTTTTGTATACGTGCCACGGACGATCAGTTGGCGGTAGCTCGTCATCACAAGTGTTGTCGTAGGCAAGGTGGCCGTCGAGCCGACAGATCCTCCACGATTTGTAACTGTTGGAATACGAGATTGCAGGACTTCTTGCGGACTTACCGTCAGCGCGATCCCAAGCCATTTTTCCATTCCAGTAGCCTTGGGTGGACATCGTACCTGATTCAGATTCCGTGGGAGGCGCTGCTGACGGAACGAAGAGTCCGTCGACTTCCGGGAGTCCAGCTCCAGAGACTTCAATGAAAAGGGTATTGGGTTTAAGCTCGTTTGTCTGCGACATGGTAATGATGCTGACTTTTAGGTTTTGATTTCGGAAATAGATGGTATCAAAGCTAGGCACTGTTTGTTAAGTGCGAGCGGCAAGGCGCTAGCCGCCGGTTCGTTGTGTGTTACCGGCGGCTAACGCCTTGCCGCTCAGTCCAATATGAAATTGTCAGACAATCCTAATCACTCAACGACTTCAGGATCGTAGGTGACTTCTTTGGCCATCCAGAATTTTACGAGAAAAACCAGCGTCGCAATAATCCCCCAACTCAATCCGACCACAACGCCCAGATCAAGCACGCCGCGCCACGGCTGCGGGATATACTTAAACAACACTACGATCAAAGTGATCACCGTAAGAATTGCGAACACGACGATACGCCGTCGTTTGGTTGAGTTAATGAATCCGAGGCAAAACAAAGGGGCCAGCAGTAATCGGCCCCAGGTGCATCTGTCTCTCAGGTATAGGGCTCTCGATGCGACGCGTGGGGAGTAGCCTTTTTGAAAACCTTTATACCCCTCGCTGTATCCCATGAAGATGACCCACAATCCACCCACGACGTAGTGCCAAATGCCAAGTTCAAAGTCTCCCGAGAATGCTTCGAGCATCGGTTTGGTCATCCGCGTTAGAGCAAACCCGAGCAATGTGACCGCGCCGCCAACACCCCAAAGCGTGCCAATGGTTCCCAGCGTGCGATTCAAATAGCTTGTGTTGTGAGTTGTTTCGTTCATCGAATCCCGGGCGTTGGACAAATCAGGTTGTAAACGATAACCAACAAACCGGGCTGTGCGAAGTGCAGGAGTTGGATCACCTCAATTTGGTTTGTAGTGGGACCAGGTCACGAGTCACCGCGGTGCCCAAGACGCGGCCGATTCGAATTAAGCACTGTTCCACCGGCTATGATTCCAGCGATGACGGGCTTCATCGAAACACTCTCGCATGCGGCTTTCGAGAAGATCAGCGGTTTGTTGGTCGCTGAGGTTGGCATATTCTTCGAATTGTATTGGCTTGCCCATCACTGCCTCAATTCGCCCGGGGCGAGGAAACCAAACGGATCTGGGGTAAGCCTGAAACGCGCCGTCGAATCCTATTGGCATCAAAACCGACTTGCGTCGTTTGGCGATCGCGCTGAAACCAAGCATGATTGAATGGAATTCTCCATCGGGACTTCGTGTGCCTTCGGGAAACATCGCCACCGTTTCGCCGCGCTTGATACGTCGCATCGCTTCCTTCATTCCTCCGATACCCGCTCCATCGCGGTCGATTGGAATGGTGTCATTCCAGCTCATAAACCAGCCCAACAACCGGGACTTGAAAAGCGTTTTGCGTCCGAGGTAGTTGATCGGACGAGGGCAGATGACGCCAAGGATTAGAGCATCCAGAAAGCTTTGATGATTGGAGCAAACGAGCATCCCATCGGTCTCGGGGTAATTTTCCAAGCCATGGACCCGGATCTGATACATCAGCGTCAATAGAATTCGAAAAAACCAGCGTACCAGAAATTGTCCAAACGCAATCAGCGGAGGCCGAATGTGGCTGCGCTGGGTAGGGCTTGTTTGGCGCGATTGAGTGTCCGAATTCATATTGTCGGCGGATTGCGGCTGCCCTGACAGGCTCGGTTAAGATGGTTAATAGACTATAGTCACTCAAGTTGTTATCGAGCGATTATTGACCGGGTAATTCTGTAAATGGATTCCAATAACAGGTAAAGCACAACAAGCCGACGTATCAGCGCGGGGCTGCTCTCTGAATATTTCTCCTGTCTCGAGGGATTTTGATAGGACAAGCTCTTGGTTTTTACTTTGCCAAGTTTGTCCCAGCTCTTGTGTTTGTCCCTTGTT
>CAYSQZ010000032.1:28419-29745 GCA_964433035.1 uncultured Pirellulaceae bacterium
TCTTGTGTTTGTCCCTTGTTTAACTGAACGTTTCGATGATGCTGGAGAATAACTGATCCTTGGATTAGAATTATCCCGTTGGATTCAAGCCAAACTCGCTACTGCTGTTGGGGGGCTGAATGGAATCATCATTATCAAGGCACCTATGTATTTTACAACCACGAAGCCTTTGAAGTCTGCCAAGCAATACAAAGTTGTCTTAGTCGCGGCTGTCTTTTTCGGGCTTGGCTGGGGATCATCGTTGCGGGGAGATATTTCGCTTTCGAAAATCTTCACCGATCATATGGTCTTGCAACAAAATTCGCTGGTCAAAGTTACCGGTACCGCCGAACCGAGGCAGAAGCTTGCGGTGACTTTTTCGCAGCAGGTCTCCAAAATAACTGCTGATGACCAAGGCGATTGGATGGCGACTATCCAAACACCTGCTGCCGGCGGCCCGTTCGAATTGAAGGTGGCCGCCGAAGAAGGCGAGCCCAAGGTCGCGTTGTCCAACGTAATGGTGGGAGATGTATGGGTTTGTGCCGGCCACAATATGGAATGGCCGGTTTCCAAATCGCTTAACCCGGCAACCGAAATCGAACTATCAAAGAACTTTCCCCAGTTGAGGCTGTTCAGCGTTGATCATAACGCGTCGGTCGTTGCCCTGACCGATTTTGCGAAAGTTAATCCCTGGCGAATCTGCTCGCCCGAGACGGTTTCAGATTTTTCGGCGACGGCTTATTTTTTTGGTCGCGAGCTAAGCAAAGGGCTAAAACGGGAAGAGCAAGCGATCGACACGCCAATCGGTTTGATCGACTGCTCCTGGGAGTGGTCATCGTGCGAAGCTTGGTCATCTCGAAGCTCAATGGAGGCGGTTGAGTCGCTTGCTCCGCTGTTAAAACACTGGGACGAAAACGACGAAGTACCAACCGACAAGAATCGTCCTGGAAATCTTTACAACGGAATGATTGCTCCGATGGCCGGGTTTCCGATCCGCGGGATCATTTGGTATCAGGGAGAAGCAAACCATGGTCGCGGTCACCAGTACGCGACACTGTTTCCCGCTTTGATCAAAGGTTGGCGGAAAACATTCGGCGACGAGAAACTTCCGTTCTACTATGTGCAACTTGCTCCGTACCGGTATCAAGGCGAGTCGCCTCAAGGGCTGCCAGAAGTTTGGGATGCTCAATTGAAAACGCTTAAGTCCGTGCCTCACACATCGATGGTCGTCACAACGGACATCGGAGACACTGAAGAGATCCATCCTAAAAACAAGCAGGAAGTCGGGCGCCGACTTTCGCTGGTTGCGTTGTCAGGTTGTTACGGTGACACCAAACCCGACACCAA
>CAYSQZ010000032.1:29845-32377 GCA_964433035.1 uncultured Pirellulaceae bacterium
GACACCAAACCCGACACCAAGATTGAGACTGAGACTGAAACAAAGACTGAAACTGAGACTGCTCCAGTCGATCAGATCGTTAGTAGCGGGCCGATTTACAAATCGATGTCGATCGAAGAAGAACGAATTCGGATTTGCTTTGACCACGCTCAAGGCTTGCGGGCTCGTGACAAAGACGAAGGGCTGCAATGTTTTCTGATTTGCGGCGAGGATCGAAAATTCTATCCCGCTCAAGCGATCATTAGCGGAGAAGCCGTCGAAGTCAGTTCTGATAAAGTAAACAAGCCGGTCGCGGTTCGTTTCGTTTGGGACGACTCAGCCGAACCTAACTTGGTCAACGGGGCCGGATTGCCGGCTTCACCATTCCGAACCGATGATTTCCAATTGCTGTCTCATGGACGCGAGTTTTAATTCAAGAGCGGTGCCGGAGCATTGAGCTGGATTTGCGTTTAAAATGTCGATTTACTGGCCGCGTGAGGATGACTCTTCGTGGAACATTTTCCGATTCTCATCCCACATTGAGCAAGAAACTGTTAAAGTAGCTGCTCAAGCCTTACCTCGGCCGAACCATAATTATTTCCAAATCATTTCCATTACCTAGAGATTTTAGTTGAAGTCATGAGTGCTGACCCGAATCAAATCCCAAATCAACCAGTTCCCAAGTCTGAATCAACTCCTAAATCAACTGACCAAGCTGCCCAAGCGGTTAATGATGCTTCGGCCAGTCCGGCGACTGCCGCGACTCAAGCTACTGCTACAACAGAGGCCCCGGCGACTAAGCCGCCCAGCCCTGCAGCTCCTGTGGTAGCAGCGACCAAAATGGCGATTGGTTCGCAGCGAGACGTTGCCAATAAATCGCTGACACCGGCCAAGCCAAAAGCCGTTCAAACCGCAGTCGCCAATCCTACTCAGCTTGGCAAGCAAGAAGAAGTGGCAGTCCAAGCCGCTCCGGTTGAGATCAAGTCGGACACCGGATTCAGCGAAGACATCGACGCAGAAATCGAAGCCGCACTGGGCGAAATCTCGATGGACGACGTTGTCGACAACACCGAAGCTTCCAAGCAAGAGCTCGAACCAAACACGCGAGTCAAGGCTGCCGTTACCAAAGTTCACGCCGATAACGTGTTTGTAAAATTGGAAGGACAGTACGAAGGTATTGCAACGCTTCACCATTTCAAAGAAGCGCCCAAGGAAGGTGACTTGGTCGAAATCATTATTCGTGGGCTCAACAAAGAAGACGGGCTCTATGAGCTGGCGGTCCCTGGTGCGAGCGTTGGCGTATCGGATTGGGGAGACTTGTCCGAGGGCGCTGTGGTCGACGCGATGGTCACGGGCTCCAACACCGGTGGGCTTGAGGCAACCGTTAATTCGATTCGCGGATTTATTCCCGCCAGTCAGATCGACCGTTTCAGAGTCGAAGATTTTTCGGTCTACGTGAACCAGAAGTTCCCCTGTGTTGTGGTCGAAGTTAATCCGGACAAGCGAAAACTTGTTCTTAGCCGACGAGCGATCCTGGAACGAGAAAACGAAGAATCCCGAAAGGAACTGCTTAAGACGCTTGAAGCCGGGCAGCTTCGTGAGGGCACCGTTACCAAGTTGATGGATTTCGGTGCGTTTGTTGATCTTGGTGGCGTAGAAGGGCTAATTCATATCAGCAAAATCAGCTGGTCACGGGTCAAGCATCCCAGCGAAGTTTTAACCGTTGGCGAAGCGGTTAAGGTAAAGGTCGAAAAAATCGACCTGGAGTCGAATCGAATTTCACTTTCTCATCGAGACACGCTTGAGCAGCCATGGAAGAAAGTCGACGAGCAGTTCTCGGTCGACGATATCGTCAAGGGAACTGTTACTCGGATTGCCGATTTTGGTGCGTTTGTCAAAATCTCTCCGGGAATTGAAGGGCTGGTTCATATATCTGAACTGGCGTATCAACGAGTTGCCAAGGTTAGCAACGTCGTCAGTGAAGGCCAGGAAATCGAAGTTAAGATCAAATCGATTGATCCCAAAGAGCAGAAAATTTCGCTTTCCCATAAGGCTTGTCTTGCCCCCCCCAAGCCCAAGCCAGGCAAAGAGAAACCGCCTGAGGTCGAAGAACCGGCTCGTGAGCTGGCGGTGCAGGCTCGCAACGAACCGCTCAAAGGTGGAACGGATCGCAAGAGCGGTGGTGAAGGCATCGGCTTGAATTGGTAGATGATAGAGACATTTGCCGCTCTCATCCCAATGGCCACTTCTATTGATCAGTGCATCGGGGGCGCTGATCGACCGCCCAAACTGGGCGCTTGCCAGAAAATCTCACCGTTGAAGGTCACCCTCCCTCTGGGAGGGTCGGAGAATTCGCTTGCGAATTGGACGGGGAGGGCTTAAGAATCTTGGAAGTTCAGTTTGTCTTGTTCAATTAGTTCAATTTGTCAACGACCGTTTACCCTCCCCGACCTGCGCCATCATGAATGATGGCGAGTTCGACCCTCCCAAAGGGCCCAGAGGGAGGGTGACTATGCTTGATGCACGCACTCATCGAACCTTCATCCCATCGAA
>CAYSQZ010000033.1:0-31666 GCA_964433035.1 uncultured Pirellulaceae bacterium
AAATTCAGAAGTGGTTTCAAAACAACTACGTCAACATCTTTTCGTAGTGGACGAGCAGTCATGCGCATTTTCTTGCAGATAGGGACTCGGAAATTCAGAAGTGGTTTCAAAACAACTACGTCAACATCTTTTCGTAGTGGACGAGGTAACGAGTCCTGAGTATTGCTTGAGATCAGGGACTCGTAACCTCGTCCACTATCTTCAGCCACTACCTATAGCTCAGATTTTGACACTGTTGCTAGGCAGGTTGCGCTATTGCGCATTTAGAAACAATCCGCTTAATTAAGAAACTATTTTTCGGTTTGGGCAGATGGCAACGGACCACCAAGATCATTCAACAATTTTTTTGCTGGCGATCGATAAAGGAAAAAACCTTCATGAGCGATCGCGGTACCGAGAACCTGGCGAGCGTTTTTCTTTTGATCCATCGCATTCAATACCGAAGCCACGAAAAAGTCGATCTCTGGTGACGCCCCACGTTTGCTGCTGGCCCCCACTGCAAGCGCAGCTTTGGCTTTCTCCAAGTTTCCCAACCGCAAATAAACGTAGCCCAGGGCCGAGCGGGAAACCAAATTATTGGGCGCCAGGCGAAAATTGTTTTCCGCAACCTTGAGCGCATTATTACGTTTTTTTTCGTCTGGACTTTCGATCATCGACAACGCCAACATATTCATCGCGTCGATATTCTTGGGATTGGCGGCGGCGATTGACTCAAAGTAAAATGCCGCGGCACCATAGGAGCCTTTGGCAAAAGCAATTTTGCCCTTCAAGTTGCGTGAGAAATCAGACTCTTTACTGTTCTTCTCGGCCGTCTCAATCGCCCGCGAGGCCAATTCGAAATCTTCTTTGCCGATCGCCCAACTCGCATACTCCAACTGAACCTGAGCATCCGTGGGGTACTTCTTGGCGGCATCGAGAAGCCACTTCTGCGAATTGGCCTGGTCTCCCGTACGCCGATACCAACTCGCGATCACAGATTCGGGCGCGCGAGCCAGAGGGTTCTTTTCCTTCACCGCCCGAAGATATCCAAGGCTCTTATCAACATTATTTTCACGAAATTCCAATTCGGCCGAAACCATTTGCACTTTTGCACTCGCAGGGACCCGCGACCTTCGCTGCTCCAGCAATGATCGTACTTCGGGGTAACGCTTTTGTCGCATGGCAACATCGATTCTGCCATCGAGGTATTGCAGTGTATAAAACTCGCTCACCTCACCCGACACCTCGGGCGACTTAAGCAACCGCTGCAACTTTTCCAGGTGAACCGCTCCGTCGGTAACGCGTCCTTCGTTGATTGCCAATCGAGAAAACGCCGCGCTGACTCCAAGATGCTGCGGATGTTCGGTCGCAGCCCGCTCCATCAGGATCTTTCCAGTGGCTTGGTCGCGGATGATAAAACTAAGCGAGGCAAGCAGTAGGTCAGTCGGCGGCAAGCCAGGGTTGGCCTCAGTCATCTGGTCAAATATCTCAACCGTTCGTTCAGCGTTGCGATTTTGGAACGCCTTGATCGCTTCCTGGACCATCTTCATACGAGCTGGGTTTTTACTCAGCTCGCCCGGGATCATGTTGTCGATTTCTCCAACTAAACGGTCAGACACGGAAGCCGTTTTCGAAGTCGTCCCGCCCTGCCCAAGACCCAAAGAAGACTGTTGGGATTCGTTTGAACCTTCCGGGTTCTGCCCGCCCGACATGGGGGGGCTGGTTCCGGCTTGGTTTGGCGGCCGGAAAGGAGCTCCTTGCGCACACAAGTTTGGTGAACACCAGATGAAGACCAAAGTAAAACCGGTCCAAAAAAGACAACCGGTAATTGTGCGACGACGCAAAATCGTTTTCAAACGACTGGTTAATAGGCGCATGATTAGTCCGCAAAATGTTATGAAAGGATACTTCGAGTTTACAGTTACAGCTCGACAGCTTCCAAGATTCTCGACGTTGCACTGGAGCGATTCAAGACGTAAAAGTGAAGTCCAGCTACCCCGCCGCTGACGAGGTCCTGAGTTTGTTTAATTGCAAATTCAATTCCGACTTCGAGCTGACCTTCTTCGGTTTCTTCTTTCCCCAGATCTTCCACGAATTGCTGGGGCAGCTTGGCGCCGCACATGCCAGCAATCCGCTGAATCTGCTTCAAACTCGTAACGGGTAGCAGGCCGGGAACGACCGGAACCTTGATTCCTTGCTTCTCACAAAGGTCTCGGAACCTGAAAAAATCTTCGTTGTCGTAAAACAGCTGAGTCACGATCGCATCGGCACCAGCATCAACTTTTCGTTTTAGATTTTCCAGATCCACTTCCAGCGACGGAGCTTCGACATGCTTCTCCGGATAACCTGCAACCAGGACTCCAAAGTCATTAAATTCGGCGCTGATCAGATCGACCAGCTCATTGGCGTACCTCAGTCCGCCTTCGGCTTGCTGGAAACTCGACTGGCCTTTGGGCGGATCACCACGCAGCGCGACGATGTAGTCGACCGACTGGTTTTTCGCCGTTTCGAGATAGCGACGCAAATCATCAACGCTACTTCCGACCAGCGTCAAATGTGAAGCAACCGGAACGCTGAACTGCTGTTTGACTTTCTCAATAATCTCCAGCGTTTTATCCTGCGTCGAGCCGCCAGCACCGTAAGTGCACGTGATAAAGTCAGGATTAAACTTCATCAATGATTCGACATTGGCGTAAAGACTTTTTTCCCCTGCAGGAGTCTTGGGAGGAAAAAGTTCAAACGAGATAACTCGCTTGGATTCAAAAAGATGGCTCAAAGACATAGATTTCAAACGTTTGGATTAGCATCAACAATCAAGCCATGATATTCACGACCAGTGGAAATAGAAAGGCTTAAGATTACAGTCGCCTTTCGCTCTTTACGCATCTTTCGCGGCGCCAAAGGCGACTTTATGGTAGTCCCGCCCCCCTCATAGTCGACACGAGGCCGCTTTTCAGCAAACGCTTGGATTACCAAAAAGTTGGAACGCTACAGCCCCAAAGGCTCATCTGTCAGGCCATCAGGGCGTTCGTCCTGGGTCAGACGATGCATGTCATGAATCAACTGCATATCACAAGGGCGTTGTTTGACATCACGACGGGCGAACATGCGTTGCTGAGTCTTGATAATTACCTCGGCAGGTAAGCCACCCATTTCTCCAAACGTTCGGGCATAGTTTACAAAACTTGGAACGTTGGTCGTTGCGTATCCGTAAACCATGCTGCCAACTCCAATCGTCTTGCCGGTGAAGATGCAGGTGTTGATCGCCGTTTTCGCGTAGTCACCCATCACGCAGCCGATGAACTGAGAGCCCGTTGAAACTTTTTGCTGGCCGGTCTTCTCGTTTCCATAATCGATGTTGACGGTTCCGTACGTGTTCTTCAGATCGCTGTTGCAGGTGCCTGCTCCCAGATTGATCCAAGATCCCAGATAACTGTGCCCCAGGAAGCCATGATGTTGCTTGTTGGAATACGCTTCCACCACGCACCCTTCAACTTCGCCACCGATCTTGCACTTGTGACCGATGGAAACCGCATCTTTGATCGAAGCTTGCTCGCTGATCTTTGAGTTGGTTCCAATGTAAATCGGCCCCCTAAGAAAACTCAGTGGCCCGATTCTCGCGCCATCGTCGATCACAATCGGGCTCGTCGAGGAATCGAAAACGACATGTTCATTGATCTGAACACCGTCACCTATGTAGACGCCCTGATGAAGTTGCTTGTACTTTCCAGTTCCAATACGGTGAGCCAAACTAGCGTCAAAGCAGTTGAGATTTTGCAGGATGACATCGTGCGGGAACTCGAACAACTCAAACCCATTTTCGGTTTGCTCGGTGTCAGGTTTGGTGGAAAGCTCTTCAATCAACTTCCCCCAATCCGATTTTTCTACTGCGGCCAGCTGCTGGGTTGACACGATCGCTGCTGCTGTGGACCAGCCTGAGCGAACTACCATCGCTTCATCAGACTCAGACTGCCCCAGCATGCTTTGCAATTTACGGACATTGGCAACCGATGGGACCAGCCTGGAATTGACAACCAGCGTCCACTTCAAATTTGAATCGAGGCGATCTGCCAGTTGCGGAAAATCCTGAAGCTGGATTGTCTCAAGATACGGTCGAACCAAGCCCACAAGATTTGCGTCGAGTTCGAGCAGCCAATCGATCAATCGAAAACTACCACAGGTGATCGCGTACGCAGGACGTCCGGTGGTGATTGGATAGAGCTTCTCGACTCCGGCATCTTCAAAAACAACGATGTTCATTTTGTTGCCGGTGATCAGTGACTGGGAAAATAGAATGGGTTCCGTTGGCGATAGCCGAAGCCGAATCAATTTTTAGCATCGATCGGCTTTGAATCAACGGGCGATAACCTCATCGCAGGAATGACCGACGTTTCGAAGCAATTGGGACTTACGATGGCGAAGACCACGCAAGCGAGGAAAGATAATCAGGCGAAATATTGGCGTAGTCAATTTTTCGGTTGGAACTTAAAAGGAAACCCAACGTCAGCGAGGGCGGAGTCATTTGCCGCTTCGTCCTCGCTGACGCGTCGGGTTACCATTATTGTTCCACGCGTTTGATAACTCACAGGCTCGTTGGGTTACCGTTATTGTTCCACGCGTTTGATAACTCACAGGCTCGTTGGGTTACCGTTATCGTTCCATGCGTTTGATAAATTGCAGGCTCGTCGGGTTACCACTCTCAGGTTACCACTCTCAGGTTACCGAAGTTCAAGAACCCTGATTGGTCTAACGCCGCTGGCGTAAAAGCAAAAATCCGTCTACCCACGAGACGGAAAAAAAAGCGGCTTGGAAAACCAAGCCACTTTTCGGAAACTACAAGTTTTGGAGAACTTACTTGTTTTGAGTGCCAGTAGGAGCCTGGGCTTGCTGTCCGTTCATCGCCGAAGAAACCATTCGTGTCAGATCGAGTTGTCGATGATAGACAACTGCACGATTGACGCCTTTGATGACTTCGCCACGATTGGTCGGATCAATGTCTTCACTGTCAAATCGAAGTACCAATGAAATTCCATTGGAAGCCGCAACGCTGCTGACAACAGTTTGCATTTTCTGATAAGTCTCGTAGTAGACACGGGCTTCGCGGTTGAGAAGATCGGCTTCTGCCTGACGTGCTTTGGTGCGAAGAGCTGCTTGCTCTTGCTCAAGCTCCGCTTCAAGCTTGTTTCGTTCTGGTGAGCCAAGCTCATACTGAGTCACCTGCTGAGCTCGTTGCTTGATCGCTTCCTGCTGTTGTGTGATTTTCGCTTTGAGCCTATCTGCCTCGGCTTTGATCGCTTTCATGCTCGAATCAAATTCACTATTTTCTTTGAACACTTTGGCGACATCGAGGATCGCAACTAATCCCGATTTTGCCTCCTGTGCGTTGGCTTGTCCTGTTGATGTTGCGACGACGGCAGTTACTGCAATGAGTACTGCTTTAAGGACCACGTTGGTAATGTAAGATTTCAAGACTCGTCCTCCATGACTGACGAAACTGTATGTTTTTGTTTCCGACAAACGATCCTTCGTTCGCCAACTGTTTTGTTATCTCAAACTTTTTGCAGCCAATAACAATTCAACTTGCCATATTGCAACCGGCGTGCCACGAATGAAAAACGATCCACGCTTGACGATGCCATTTCATGTCGTGTTGAAATAGCTGCACAAACCACCTTCAAGCGGGTTTCTTGACCAAGTCAATCAACCAAGCAACTTTTTCAAACAGGTTTGTAAAGATTGCCAAGAAATCAAGCAATGGAAGTTAGAAACTTTTGCTGCTGGAATGAAGCAGGAAAGACGCTAGCGAACAGAGCCCGCTAGCGATTTTGCCCAACGCGACCCTCGAACGAGGAAACGGGAAACTCCATGATGTCATCGGGCGTTAACTTCAGCTCATGGATTGCTGATGCGACCAAGACATGCTGGCAGCCGGCTTCAAGCAACGACTTCACATCGCCGACCTCTCGAATCCCTCCGCCCGAAATGATTCTCATGTCTTCCATCTCTTGCTTGATCTCTTGAATCAAGGGCCCAACTCCAACATCCTTGCTTGGAACACCCTTCATCGTACCGACAGAATCAAGATCCAGAACAATCAAGCTTCGCACACCGTGCTTGTAAGCCTCTTGAGCCAACTGGATCGGAGCAAGCTCCGAAAGTTCACCAGGTTGGGTAATCGTCCGCCCCGATTTTTGATCGAGGCTGAAAATTGGCTGGATTCCTTTTTCAATTAGCTGGCTGAATATGGAAAACTGATCCAAACTAGTCAACGTTTCGACCGAAAGGATAATCTCCAAACGTTCTGGCGACTCAATCTTCTCCAGAATTTGCTCGAATCGATCGTCGATCATCCAATTCGCGTCGATCCACAATCCAAAGCCGTGATTGAGCAGTTCGTTGTAGACGTTCCAATTCGGACTCGCACCAGCAAAGCTATCAATGTCGGCCAAATATAGCCAATCACAACAGGTTTGATTGAATATCGCTTTAGCGACTTCCAGCGGATGACTGCTGAACGTCAACGGCGTATCAACAGGTCGATATTCGTCGCGATTGCCGGCTTTGGCAAGCACCACCTGCCCGATCATCAGATCAAGAACTGGAATAACAGCTCGGACAAGTTGGGTTGAAGACATGGGTGAATATTGAGTCGAAAGTGAAATCAAGGCAGGGAATTTGACGGAGGTTCAATAAGCTCCAATCACTAACTCGGGATTATAAAGCGGCAGGTATCGATAATAGACCTCAAGGGTCATGACAGCCATTGCTGTTGTATAGAGTCGACCACCGACAGCACCGTGTTGGTCCGCAAAATACCAGCTTCCGGCGCTATGAGAGGTCCCTTTTTCTTGTGTATTAATCAAGTAATCTCGCAACTCGACATTCCATTTAGGCCAGTCTTCATCGCTCCGATGATGGAGTACGAGCGTCGCGTAATAGTTGAAATACATGTTGGTCCTGGAGGGTTTTTCGTCGATCAGAAAGTGCGCCCCCAACGCCACTTGATCGTCTTCCAAGGTAGCCCCAAGGTACATTTTTGAAAGCAGCCCAACGGCAGTCGTCGTGGGCGTCTGCGTTTCTGGGCTTTGATAGCCAAACCTGCCATCACTGTTGCCCATAGATCCGACAAACGCTTTGGCTCGATCCCAAGTCAACTCGCCAGTCGGAAAACCAGCTCGCTCACAGCTTCGAAGCGCCATCACTTGCCAACCTGTCACCGTCATATCGCCGATACTGCCCGGCACATATCGCCATCCACCTTTTTTATGCTGCGCAGTCTCGATGTACTGTCTGGCAAGAGTGATTGGCTGAATCAAACTGGTATCGCGCGTCATCATATACGCTTCGCTCAGGGCGATGGTCGCGATCGCATGCGAGTACATGCCTTTGTTGCCGTGAGCCAAGCTCCCTCCATGAGCGCTAACTCGCATTGCTTTGGTGAGGTAGTTCAAGCCCTTTTGGACTTCCTCCTTGTACCGTCCGTCTCGCTGGGTGTAGCCAGCACCCAACAACGACATCAGCGCCAGCCCAGTGGCTCCGGTCGCAGATTCCTGCCTGCCCTCGTTGTGACATTCTCCGTTGCATTTGCCATCGATGTGGCGAAGCCGCCAACTACCGTCGTCTTGTTGATGATTAACAATCCAGCGGAGTCCATTTTCAACCGCAGTCTCACTGGCGCGAGAGCCGCCTCGACTAGCGGCCAATTTGGCTCGCGAAGCCTCCTCACGACCTTCAAGCCCGCCTCCCGATGGCAGTGTGGCTTTGACCGCACTAATGGAAGCGTTCTCAACCGGGCTGGGTTGAGAATCATTTTCAACAAAGCTTGGCAGCACATCGGTATCGGCGGCGACTTCCATCTTGATGTCTGTCGACAAAGCGTCAGCTTGCATCTCAAGTGGCGAACGATCCTTCAACGGTTCAACAATTTCGATCGTCTCTGTGGCCGGGTCTTCAGTTGGCTTGACCGGCGTCGGAGTGGTATCAAACTCAGCGATGAGACTGACTCCACGTTGTGCGGGAAGTTCAACATGGTAGGCGATCAACGCCAGCGCCAAAAAGATTGCCAAATGGACCGCGGTGCTAACCAGGAAGCTAGGTATCGTGACAAATTTTTTGCCGAAAGTTTCAGATTCGACAGACTCTAAAAGTTCGTCATCCGTGCCCCAGTGTTTTGAGGAGTCGTTAAGTAACTGGCGGTCAACAATTGGGGACTTCAAAAAGCCGATTTGATTTTTTGAATCCAGTTGCTTTTCAACAACTGTTCCTGAGCGACGACGAGCACGAGGGGCAGGAGTGGAAAGCCTTGACTGACTTTTGGTTTGATCAGCCAATTCGACGGTTGACTTGGGCTTTGCTGATCGGCTGGCTGGCAGGCTCGCTGACTGCTTTTTCAATTGATCAGAAGCCGATGCGTTTCTTGGCAACGTCGTTCTGCGGCGCCTCAATTTTGGGTCCGGAGACGCGAGTGGTTTTGCAGGCGATTGACTTGACTGAGCGAGCGATGTTTTTGGTTTGCTCGTACCTTGAGCACCCAACACCGGAGGCAACTTCGATCCCAAGTCACGTCCCAAGACAGACCCCTGGCGCGGTAACGACTGTCCGCTTGATTCTGGCTGCTTGGTCATGTTGATTCCCGCTGATCTGGCCCCTTTGAATATAGTCAGCCAATACCAGAATAGTCGGTTTTGGTTGGCTTTTGGGTTAAGAAGCAGTTGAGAACTTCGGGTTTTACCTGCTTCTGAACCCGTTTGGGGCACGAAACGGCAACGGTGAGGCTGTGACTTTCTGGCCGTTTTGGTGAGGCCGTTTCGGTGAAGACTAGCTTGAGGCTGAGATCATATCGATGTTCGCCTTTGGCTCCAAGGCTAACATTTTTTCAACCCTTGAGCGCAAATGGTAACCCGAAGCGTAAGCGAGGAACCTCGATGATCCGCATTATTCCTCGCTTACGCTTCGGGTTACCAACAGAGTGTCAGCCTCTCCAGAAAAGTATCGCGCACTACTTCTATTGCGGAGCGAAGGCGACGATGTCAGCGACAAATTTTCACCGCAACTGAACCCCAGGATCTGCTTGCCGATCAACGAATCGAATCAGCTCGAAGCCTGCTGGATTGGCGATCAAACCAATTTGTAATCCGTCCAGCGAAGATCCATCGGAGCTCATTTGACTTGACTCCGTTTCGTCTTCCCAGACATTACGATCGTCGAACACCTTTCGCTGAAGCGCCACTGCCCAAGTCGTATTGTTATCTGGATCCTGAGCTGCGATCTCCTCCAACGGAATTGCGATTTCAACGGTCCATGTTGACTCGTCTTCGGACTGGGCAACATACCACTGTGGATCCCAACCCTGGCTGCTGGCGCAGCTTTCGTTGAGCCATCCTCGATGATCGATCACAAACTTGAACCCGGTTCGATAGTCGCGATTGGTGTCGATCGTCAACTCGACCCGGTCGCGACGCGACAAATCTGCATCGCGAGTCCGAGCCGATTTACGCAAGTTGTAAAAGTACCCTTCGACTTTCTTACAGACGATCCCAACATACAAGAACTTGTCATCGTAGGCCATCAAAGTCGTATCGCTGGCCTGAGCTCGAGCTTGAGCCTGACTCCCAACCGCCCCGAGATTGACGTTGGCTGAAATTGCGCTACCGTCTTGAATGACGTTTTGCCAACAAGCATCATTGAGCTTACCATCGAGCTTGGGGCGTCGAGTTGCGGCCAAGCAGGACCATGCATCATCGACAAGTCGATTACCGGACTCAAAACCACCCAACACCAGTTCACGCTGGGCACCAATTGAAATTCCGAGACTTGAACTGTCACGTCGCTGAGCAAGATTCTTCCAGCGACCTTCGTTGGTAATTTTACCGCTGATCTGCCGCGCTAACTGAGCCTCGAAAAACTTATGCTGCTTACTGGCGGCCAATTCAGGATCACGCCGACCAAGCTGCTTCAGGAGCGTTCCCGCTCGATGGTGTCGCGCCGTAAAAAAGGCTTGCTTTGCCTCGGCGATGCTCTGACCAGAAACTTCATCGCTCCCGTCTGACTTTTTAAGCTCTGTGGCTGCCCGTGAATTTACCGGCGCCCAAACCAGTTGGGAAACGCCGCCGGCTTGAACGATTCTGGAAGTCGTCTGAAAATCCTTATCCGTATCGATTGTTGCGACGTTGGGCTGATCTGGACTCTCTTGTTTCAAGCCACGATCCAACTGCCCGGACTGAACTCGTTTTTGAAACTCAATCTGTCCAAACTCGTCGCTTGCGTAATAGTTGACCAACCACAAAAGCGCCACCGGGGCAAAGGCATGCTCTGACCAACGCGTCAACAATAGCTCTGTCGAAGCAGCCGCCAACTCCGGCTTACCAGCCGAGATATACCGCTCGGCAAGCTGCATCAACCAAATCCCGGCAACGTCACTATCCATCTTTATCGCCAATGACTGTACCTGCTGACGCCAGACCAGAAAATCCTGAGCCGTCGTGGACTCGAACTTCAGCAAATCGGTGAACGTTCGTTGCTTCGCCGACATCTGTTGAATCGATGTCAAATTTCCGTACCGCTCGCGACTCTGACTCCGCTTGGTGTTTGAATTGCTTCCTGCGTGACCCAAGCCCGAAAGTAGATCTGCGACTTCGAATGTTCCGTTTCGCGTCAGCTCGTTGACTCGGTAGCTCAACGTCTGCTTCGGCAAAACCGACTGACCTGAAAGCCCCCGACTGATTGCGATCTGGTCTTCAATCAACATTCCCAGCTCTGGAAGTAACTGCTTCGAATCGATGTTGACCGAGCCAACCCCATCGCGCGTCGCCAAGCGACTAACTTGCCACGGCTTTAATCCTGCGTCGACGATCTGCTGATCGTAGGCGGCGCGGTCGGCTGCCAGCTTGATTGCTTCATTAACCAGAATTTGGATTCTTCGGTTGTCACCAGTTGATTTGCTGCGATTGACGTTCGGCGATCCTGCATTGAGTACGACAAGTCGTGGCTGCAACGAACGGATCAGTCGCACAAGTTTCTTCAATGCCTTGGATTGGTCACTCAAATCGATCAAGTCGGTCGTCGAACCACCCAGGCGATCGGTGGCCTGCCGGAGCGTTTGATATTGTTGTTGGTTTGAACTCAGGAGAACCGAAGCACACAAATGATTGTCTTGTGAAGCGTACTTCGAGAACAACTCGAACCCAACTGATTGAAGATTGGTATTGATGACCAGCATCGCGGCAGTCTGATTCTTGCCACGCTGCAACGCCCACGTCTCCCCGCCATCTTTGGTTGACAAAATGCAACCCATCGCTCCGACCGCCCAGCCGTTTTGGTCATCCGAAAAATGGATTTTGTTAATTCGGGTTTGAATCGGCAACCGCCGCGCGGAGGCTTGACCCGTGTCCCGATCCACGGCAAACAAGAGCGTTCCCGGGTCGCCGGCGAACCAGACTTTTTTTGAGGTTGCGGCAACGGTTTTGAGATCAAATTGCCGTGCCGAAGCAGCAATACGCGCGTTTGCCTGAGCGGCGTTTGAGGAGCCTAATTCTATCGGCGCAAAACTACGTCCTCCATCGTTCGTCTCGAGCATGGTGCCCTGCTCTCCAGCGGCCCAGCCATGCCGCGGATCGGACATCGCGACTTGATTGATCCGCGTGATTTGTTTTTGACGAATCACGGAACCTTCATATCCGTTGGCTCCCAACAGGCCCGGATTTCCCTCGAAGTCGATCGCCAAAATTCCGTGGCTGGATTTTACCGCATCGGACCAACCCGACATCTTTTCGGATGACTTACTGGACCAAGTCTGACCTCCGTTGGCGGTATAGAAGACGCCGGTCTGAAACAGGTTCCCGGTTCGCCCAACCGCCCAACCGTTGAGCTGGTCACGAAAGTGAATTTTGCTGATCCGAGGGATGACAAGGCTTTGAATCGTCTCCCATGTCTGCCCACCATCGTCAGTTCGCAGCACAACGGCGCGTGAACGATCGACATAAGGAACGTCGTAACCGCCTGCGACCCATCCGTGCTTGGCGTCAATAAAACATATCGTTTCAAACCGACACCGAACGGGTTGTTGCTGTGCTTCGAAAGTCTGATTGGCGATACCGGTAGAATGCGTTCTTGCTCCAGTTCGGATGTTCTGCAGTTTTTGTTGCAACGAAAGCGAATCAGCTACTTGATCCGGTGTATGAGAAATCTCACGCCACTCTTTTCCTCCGTTGGTTGTGCGCAGGATGACGCCTTGCGCACCAACGGCCCAGCCCAGATTGGCGTCAAGAAAAAAGACATCGGTTAGTTCGGCGTCTGACTTCCATGACTTGGGTAACGATTCATAAGCCATGTCCAGATCGGCAAGCGACAGATTTGCTGCCACCAACCAAACGAATCCGATCACGACCAACTTCGCCAAAGAGCGATCAACCCTTGGAAAACTGGAAACAGTTTGGGCCTGAATTCGGGTCTGAATTTTGAGAGAGGTTTGCTGAACCATTTTGGCACCGATTTTTTGGAAAAATTGCGGCGCAGGTTAGCGAAAACCAAGAATGCAAACTATAGAAGGCCTGTCGCTAGCATTGGTAGATTCGGTTTTTAACTGAAAGAAGTCACCCTCCCTCTGCAGGGTCGAACTCGCCATCATGAATGATGGCGCAGTCCGGGGAGGGTAAAAAATTGAACTACCAAGATTCTTAAAACCCTCCCCGTCCAATTCGCAAGCGAATTCTCCGACCCTCCCAAAGGGAGGGTAGCTATGTTTGATGCATGCACTATTCGAATTCACCGGCAATCGAATTCACCGGCAATCAAATTCTTCGTCAATCAAGGCAATCAACGTATCTGCCGAGGGGATTCTGGTAGACAAAAACACGCTTCACCGCCAATCAAATTCTTCGCCGATCAATTTCACCGTCAATCGAATTCATCATCAATCGAACTTCAGCTATTGAGACCGAACCTGCCTCCTAATAATCGCGGAACTGAAACACAACGCATCCCAGCAACAGCATCCCAAACATAAACAGCAATCCACTCCAAAGTGGCGACCAGGGATCACTCGACTCGGCTGCCTTGTTCCAGTCAAGGCTTTCGTTTGCCTCGGAATCGCCGGCCGAGGAAAGATGAGATACGACTTTGTAGAACTCACCCGGCTTGGGACAGATCCTGTAAAACGGCCGAAGCAAATATCGGTAAAAGAATTCCAATCGCCCACCACTGGGAGCATGCCGGGCCATGACTTTGTTGCCGCTTAAATCGTATTTAGTCGCACGATCCGTGTTGGCGCAAACCCAAAGGTAATCATCCTGAAAGGAAAATGTGCAGACTTCTCCCTGCCCGCCTATTCCGGCAATCTGCATTCGCTCTTCCGATTCGGCGTCCAGCAACCAAAGATTGCCGTTGCGATACAAAACTCCGAAATATCGACCGCTGCTGGAACCGGCAACCAGTTCAATTGCCGACCGGTTCTCAGGTTGATACTCGTTCTTTTCCAAAACAGTTTCAGCATCGATCGTGATGACTTTTCCATTGCCCATCGCCAGCAAAATCGTATCGCCTTGATAAGCCAAGCGGCAGGTCATTCCAGTATCAAAACTTAAATCAAGATCCAAAACTGCGTGCTGGACGTACTGCTGGCCATCAAATTTAAATATCTTTAACTTTCCGCGCCGGTAAACCGCGAATTGATCACGCTCAACGCAGTAGTCAACGTGACCCGCAGATCGAATCGACAGTAGATTCTTTGGGCCGATGGGCTTGAACAGATTTCGGCCTGAACCCGAAGGTTTCTTTTTCCGGTTCTTCTTTGCGTTAACCTGACTGGCTGCAACACCCGACCCGTCGGACGGAAGCAATTGATCCAAAGCGTCCTGATCAAGCCGATAAAACAATCCCGTTGAACTGGCAACAACCACTCCCTGGGACGTCTCAAACATGGCGACCGCATCGACAGGCAACTTACCGACCTCAACAAACTGAGGATCTTTTTGATCAACTACCCGGCCGGCGTACAAGGGCTTCTTGCCTGAAGAAAGTGACTTTCCCAGATCGTAGCTGCTGGAAAGAATCAAAGAGTTTTTCTGGTCGAATACTGGAGGCAGGAAATTACGAATTCCTGGCATCGCGGGAAACTCTTTCATCGTAAACATGTAAGAGTTCACCTCGAACTGAAGCTCGACTTCCTCGCCCATCGACGACTCCAATGACTGCTCCCACTGTTGCTCCTTGTCGTCCCAGACTTTAAGCCGATGAATGACATCGGCTGCATAGACGCGCTCGTTGACTGCCAGCAGCGAATTGAATTCGCTATTGGTCATCTTGCGTTCAAATGGGGCGAACGTCGATCCAATCCCAAAACAGAACGCCCAAAACATCAATGTCAGAATGACCGAGACAATGGGGCTTCGCCAGATCAGTCCGACAACTGCTGATACTGAAAAGTAAATCGCGAACACGAGAACATAAAGCGGAATGCTCAGCAACATCGCCCGGTCCCACACCCCCATCGCCAGTCCCATCCAAAGCCACAAGCCCAGAAACAGGTAGCATGCACAGAGCCCAATAAAAACGCAGCCGCCAAAGAATTTTGAAGTGAACAAACCCCAACGCGAAATTGGCTTGCTCAACAACAAGTTCAATGACCCCGGCTCGAACATATCGGGGATCATATTGGCCGTCACAATGATTGCGATCAGCAAACCAACAGAGAGCACAAGCTTTTCAAAATACCAGGGCAACGACATCCACGGAGTCGAAGACGTTAACATTTGAGCGAACTGCTGGTGAGTCATCGTGATTGGAACTGGAAAATCCCAGATCGCATATTTGATCGTTAGCGCCGACGAATTTCCGGTATCAATCAAGCCGCGAAAGGTTTGTGCCAGTAACAACCGGTTGAGCCGTTTGGATCGAATCTCAGTTAAACTTCCCACTCCTGAATCCACCAGCTCCTTGGCTTCGATCCTCAACGCTTGGTCCTGCCAATCCTCGGGATGGTAAAAATCTGGATCGGAAATGATCTCATTGAGTTGCTCGATCAGCCTCTCCTGGATAATCAAATTTTTGATCCCGGCCTGCTGCTGCTGCGCGGCGTTGTTGTTGGCTTGCTCACTCCCGGCCTGCTCAACCATTGACGTCATTTCTTTTTGAAGCGACGCAGGCAACATCGACCAAACCCGAATCACGACTGGACTGGATTCTTTGTCCTGAACGATCTTTCGAACCAGGGCACCTGGTTTGTGAACATTAACGTCCGAAGCCAGTCGCCAATCGAGTGATTCATTAAGATGCAGCGGCGCCAAGACAACCAATAATAAAGTGATCAACAACAGCAGCACGTACAATACACGCGAAGCCATCGCGGCCCGAAACGAGTCTTTGATGATTGCCAGATACGGTCTCATTGAGTGTTATCCTGCGAGTCCTGAGTAATAATTTTCAGGAACGCGTCCTCAAGCGAAAATTGCTGACGCGTCATGCCGGCGATGCTTACACCGTTGCGTCGCAATTGGTCGACTAGTGCATCGAGACCATCCTGATTCCCAAGCGACAACTGCACCGTGAACGAACGCTCGCCATTCCTGGCGTTGACTTTAAAATCGTAGCCCGTAAATGCGGCGTTGACTGTATCTGGATTTCCCAGAACATCGATGTCGACAACCAACCCTGGTTTTACTCCTGCAGCAGCGGCAACAAAATCGCCAATCGAATCAACGTCGCCAAAATATTTCAAGCGGCCACGATTGAGGATCGCGACTCGGTCGCAAATCATTTCGACTTCCTGGAGTATGTGGCTGTTGAGAAAAATGGTGACTCCTTTATCTTTGAGCCGCCCAATCAACTGCCGCATGTCCGCTCGCGCCTGAGGATCGAGACCGTCCGTCGGCTCGTCGAGAATCAAGAGCTTTGGATCGTGCAACAAAGCTTGAGCCAGACCCAACCGCTGCAGCATTCCTTTGGAATACTTCTTGCAACGGTCCTTCGCCCTGCCAGCGAGCCCAACCAGCTCCAGCAAGCCGTCACTCTTTTGTCGGATCACCGACTTGGGCAAATTGCTGAGACTTCCATAACATTCCAAAGCCGTATAGCCATTGAGGTGCGGCGGAATCCTCAGATGCTCGGGGAGATAGCCGACCAGGCGTCGCCCGGCGCGGCTGCCAGCGGGGTGGCCAAGCATTGTGGCTTTGCCGGAAGTCTTGCCAATAATACCCAACAGAATTTTGATAAACGTCGTTTTGCCAGCGCCGTTAGGCCCCAGCAAACCGAAGATCTCGCCTTGTTTTACACTGAACGAAACATCCGTCAGGGCTTGAAATCGTTTCCTGAACACCAAGCCCTCGGAATAGGTTTTGCAAAGCGTTTTTGAATCGATCGCCAGATAGGCCCCGCCGTTTTCTCCGTTGTTGTTCTCAACGGTCCGGGTCACCGAGTTGTGTTGTGGATCAGTTATCATCGGTTTGGAAACACGAGAGATGGGTCACCAACTGCTCCTCATCAAAGGCCAAAAAATATCCTGCGCAGAAACCAGCCCGTGACTGGCGATTGCGATCACGACAGCATAAAGAATTTTCTGAACATTGGGAATTCTTTTTCGGCGGTTGAAGCAGAATCTGTTGGCGTCGAACTAAAGGCTATCTCTCTAAAATGTCAATGAAATCGTCGATATCAAAGAAGCTTACCACGCCATCAAAATCGCAGTCCGCTTCAACTTGAAACTGTCCAGCGATTAGCAATGAAATGAACGGTTGAATGTCCAAAAACGTTACAATGCTGTTCTGGTTCACATCTCCAATAAGAGGGAGAGGGACGTTACCAATCGTTGCGGATCCAAACGAGGGATCAAGAGCCTCTTCGGGAAGCCGGATGGCCCCCAGTTCACCTAAAGTAAATTCCAAGTCTCCGCTGCCAACGCCCAAGAACTCGAAGTCTATTCGAGCCAGCAAGAAAGCGCCATTGGGGCCTATTGTAGGATCGAAGAGTGGATCAAAGCTGCTTAAGGCAGGTTCAATTCCAATGCCTATGACTGACACTGAAAGCAGATTGCCTGCCAAACCATCAGTCGAAATTGTGATTTCGGTTGAATCAAATCGCGTACCAAAAAGAAGATCCTCGTTGAATGCCTCTCCGCCCGTGAACCGAATTAAGTCTGAATCACTAATTGAAAAATCGAGATCCAAAGCATCAAAACCGAAATCTCCGTCAGAAAAAATGTATACGGACCCAGTTGCTACAGAAAAATCATGGACAAGGTTGGTAACTAGCTGCTCTGAATCAAAGGACCAAAAGATATCCTGCGCAGGAGCAAGTGCGGGGTTGACGATCGCGATCACAGCAGCGATTAAAATTCTTTTGAGCATAGCAAGTCGCTTTCAGTGGTTGAGTGAGATGATTGGCGGACTATGGCTTCCTAACAGATCAACGAAATCGGGGGGATATCGCAGAAGTTAACCACGCCGTCACAATTGATATCCGCTTGAAATTGATACCTCTCGCCAGGTTAGGGCTGAAATGAATGGTTGGATGTCGAGAAAGTCGACAACAAAATTGGAATTAAAATCTCCAACCACAAACGCGAGGTTGGGCACAAGCCGCTTTAAAGAGATGTTTACGAGAGATCTCGTATACTCGAATTGTACCACGTTTCTACCCTCATGCAAAATTTTTAGGCAATGACTGCAGATTGGCGGAGCTTAGATTTAGAGTAACGTTTAGTCACGAAGCAACGCAAATTGCGGCCAACGCAGCAGAGGTGGCTTTGGGCAAATTTTACGTCACGGCATTGGTTCGTTCGTTTAATTCATCAAGCGCTCGCTCAATTCGCGAGATTGTTTTCTCACGGCCCAGGACTTCAAGTGTATCAAACATTCCAAAACCAGCCGCTTTACCAGTCGTGGCCACGCGGAGCGCTTCTGGAGCAAGCAATTGGGTTTGCCGAATTTATTTGTATCTGTCGATTGGATCATCAAGCGGCTAGATTGTACGGATTGTTCGCTGATTGGTTCAGGTTCTTGAAATCTTATTCTTAAATCCGTCCACTCGAGCTTTCCAGTAGAGCAACAACGCTGACCTTGACGCAATCTCCAAGACTATCATGAATCAACCTACCGATAACTCCGGGTCCAACGATGCCCAAGTCCCTGACAACTTGCTGGCCGAACCAGAAGTATTGCTGTTCGAGACTTCGCCCTACGGAAACCTCGACGCGATCGTACAACACGATGGCCGATCAGTTTACCTTTATCTGAATCAATCTCCCCAACAAGGCCAAAAGTTTGGCACTCGGGCTTGCTGGGTCCGCAACTTGAGCATTGGCCCGTTTGTGATCAATGAAGACGAGATGCGTTCAGGCATTCCTCCAATGTTGCCGCGAACTGATTGTCATGTTCGCGAGGGTCTACCGGTGCCCAATCCCGACCGACTATCGATCGTTTGGTTTGAGGAAGGCAATGGAGTCGCGCTGACCGAGACCGATGACACTGGCAATCAACACACGCTCGCGATTATCCCGCCGTGGAGCGGACTGGATGGTTTTCATGGTTATTCGGCGCAGTGTGCTGTCGAATCTCCTCTTTGCTGGCCAATGCCTGAGAATCCAAAACTTGAGCAGCGAATCGAACAAGCCCGAAAATTCTGGGCTTCATTTGACTCGTCTACAGATTCAGATCCAGCCAACCAGCCGTTTGCCAAGCTGCAGTCTTCGTTGCTTGAGGTCTACGATGAACGATATCTAGATAGCAAGATGGAGCCGGAGTACTTCACGATCGACGGAGGCAAGTTTCCGCCCCGCGGCTTGATTCAGTATCGCACTGAGCAACACCTGGTCATGATGACCGTGGGAATGTCGCTTTGCCCCCAACCGGCGGTCGAGCTATTCAATGATCAACCCTATCTGTTTCGGCGCATCGAACTGGCGCTGGAACTGCCAATTTCGATTACAGAGAAACCTGATGAGTTAAAATCACTGGCAAGCCAATTGAGCAGTTTGGCAGGCTTTCCTTGGCGCAACTTTACCTGGCTCGGGGCCGGACATACCTGCCAACTGGCAAGTGTCGCTGATAACCATGAAACTGCTTTGCTGGTTAGCGACTCGGACTTCATAACTAGTGGATTGACAGAGCAATCGGCCCCGCTTCCTCACTTTGGGGGGGACCCGATCAATCTGCTGTGGATGGTGCCGATTTCACCGCAACAAAAGGATGCACTGGAAGACAATTCGCTATCGCCTATACAAATCGTTGCGCAATATCGCGCTCGATAAGAACGAGTTATGAACGATTCCAAAGAACTGCCTCTAGAAGCCTTGCCGAAAAAGGCTTCCCCAATATTCATTTTGTAAAAATTGGTAAACCTTGAGCTTTTTAAAATAGATCGGGAACTAAGATTAACCTAGACTTTTACCTAATCCGATTTCTAATTAATAACGTTCATTTTTACAAAAAACGTTTACCGATTTTTGCGGGCACTCTGATTCGATGTCGACAACGCGGAAAGACAAATCTTCCCCTACTTCGCAGCTTGATCCAAGGCAGACTTTGATCCAGCAGTTGAAGTCCGGTGACCCCGCGGCTTGGGAATTGCTTTATGAACTTTATTCCCCATTGATTTGCCATTGGGCCAAGCGTGCTGGTGTGACCTGTCCCCACGAGCAGGAGAACGTTGTTCAAGACGTCTTCACTAAAGTCATCAAGTACATCGATAGTTATCGGGAACTTGAGGGCCGCGGTTCCTTTCCTGCTTGGCTCTGTACCGTTACCCGCAATCACATCAACTCAACTCGAAATAGTAATCCGGACACCGTTGGTGGTTCAGTATGGCAAAAACAGTTGCATGAAATCCCATTTCCCAAAACACCAGCTCAACGATTCGATTCGGTGTGGGAGCGAGAACAAAAAAACGTCGACCAGAAGAGCAAGCTTGTTTCCAAGATTTTTGACTGGATGGATAAACGATTCAGAACCAAGAATCGAAACAAAACCGTTCTCAAAGAACTGCTGATGGACAACAAGTCCGTAAACGAAATCGCTGAAGCTCACAACGTATCAACGAACGTGGTTTACCAGATCAAATCAAGAATGACGGCTCAGATTCGTGAGGAGTTTGGCGAGCCTGAGCATGAGTCAGACCCCCCCAGCCAGCAGTAGCAGAATTGTTTGCGGTGACTTAATCGCAACAGCAAGCCATCAGCGGTAAGACACTAGGCTTTGTCCTTAAAGTCGCCTTTCGGGGAGAGTTTGTGATTTTTTTTACTAGCCGTTGGGCGCTGCCCTCACCTACACAAGCTGCCGCTCCAAAATCCTAGTGGTTCTTCAGAACACATTTGGAAACCCGAAAAGCGTAAGCGAGGACACCACCAATTCCGCTTGCTTGCGCTGCTATTCCCATCGGCCCAAACCTGTTGACACTGGCCGTTTACTCTCTATCATTAGCAGCATGCTTACTTTCGTCCGAACAAGCTCACATCATCTGCATCACCTTCCCCGGTGATCGTTGTGGACTATTCTGACGTTGCGAGATGCAAATCAAAGAACGCTGGCCACAAGGTCAGCGTTTTTTTTTGAGCTTTATTGAGCCTGAATCAATTTCTCGCTCGTCGCTCCAACAACACAATCCACGTTCAAGCCAAATTGTTCGAACGGAATATTCGAACCAATTTACCAACTCAACTGAGTCAACTGAGAATTTTAACGCGCAACAAAGGGCAACAATGTCTTCAAATCCCGAACTCGCCGAAGTTCGCTTGGCACTTCCCAAAGGACGAATGTTCGACCAGGTCGTCAATCTCCTCAAGTCCGCCGGTATCTCGATTCGTAATTCGGAGCGCGGTTATCGACCTAGCATCTCTTTGGCAAACTATACGGCTAAGATCCTCAAGCCCCGCAACGTCATCAGCATGCTTGATGCGGGTTCGCGGGATCTTGGATTTGCAGGTGCCGATTGGATTCACGAAACAGGGACCGAATTGGTAGAGCTGTTTGATACCGGCCTCAATCCCGTTCGCTTGGTCATCGCCGCGCCACATCAAATCCTCGAAGACGGAAAACTCCCAAAACGGAAAATTACTGTCGCTTCGGAGTATCCCAACCTTGCCCGGAAGTGGATCAATGACAACAACCTGGACGCCGAAGTGCTACAGACCTTTGGGGCAACCGAAGTCTTTCCCCCCGAAGACGCCGATTGCATTATGGACAACACGTCGACCGGTTCGACGCTTCGAGCCAATGGGTTGGAGATCATTGACGAGGTCATGACGTCTTCAACTCGGCTCTACGCCTCCAAGGCAGCCATGGAAAATCCAAATTTAAAGGGACAAATTGAAGATTTCACCATGCTGATCAAAGCCGTATTGCAAGCTCGCGGTCGTGTCATGATGGATCTCAATGTTAATCAGAAAGACCTCGAGGCGGTTTGCGAGCTTCTCCCGTCCATGCGAACCCCAACCGTTTCTCCACTGAGCAACTCTGACTGGGTTGCTGTTCGGACTGCGGTTCTGAGAAAAGAACTTGCCGAACTCATTCCAAAATTGAAAAACGCAGGAGCTTGTGACATCGTCACCACATCTGCTGAACAACTCGTGCCATAGTACTTCCTACGTCGGTAGGCAAACTCCTTCCTGTCCATCAATAGTTACCCTCTCTCTGGGAGGGTCGGAGAATTCGCTTGCGAATTGGACAGGGAGGGCTTGAAAAATTAACGTTCCACATCAACACCAAGACATCCTTGGATCGCGAATTAGCGAGATCTCCAATGGCCAAACAATCTAGCGGCTACAAACCGCCCGAATTCAAAAACGAAATCACGCTCCAACTTAGCCGTAACGAATCGCAGTGCGCGATCGACGATTTGGACGCTCAGCTCGGCAGCCTCGGAACTCCGTTCGTATCGCGTTATCCGTCGCACGCCGAGCTTCAAGCATTGATCGGTCAGTGGGTTGGCGTTGCGGGTCAACGAATTGTTGTTACCGCTGGAGGCGATGAGTCGATCGACCGTGTAATGCGGACTTCGATTTCAGGCCAACGAAACAAAGTCGTCACTCACGCGCCTTCGTTTGAAATGGTGGACATCTACTGCGGTAACTACGGTGGCAGTATCGAAACAACGCCGTGGCTCGAAGGCGATTTCCCTGCCGATGAACTGATCGGTCTGATCGATGCGCAAACTGCGTTGGTCGTCCTGACATCACCCAACAATCCGACCGGTGGTTACATTGAAACGGATGTAATTCTCAAAATTAATGCTGCTGCAAAATCGGCCGGCGCGAAACTGTTGGTTGACAATGCTTACATCGAGTTCGCCGATGAGGATCCAACGGGCCAGTTAGTTGCCGATGATAACATCATGATCGTTCGGACGTTTTCCAAAGCCTGGGGACTGGCGGGATTGAGGGTTGGATACCTGATCGCTCCGACAGTCGAGTACGCCACCACGATTCGCAATGCCTCGGGGCCGTTTCCGGTCAGCGCGGTTTCTCTGGAAACCGCCAGACGTGCGTTGTCTGACTACCAGACGCAGATGCAATCAAACCTGGCGGCGATTCGTTCGATTCGAAAGCTTGTCACTGATTTGATTACTTCCTGCGGAGGCAAACCGTTTCCATCACAAGGAAATTTTGTCCTGGCTGAGTTTCCTGAGGCCGAAGAAATTTGGGCCGGATTGGGAGAGGATGGTGTCGGCATTCGCAAGTTCACAGGCAATCCATTGCTGGAGAATCGGATTCGGATCACCTGCCCAGTTCAACCCGGCGACTTCTTGCAGCTTGCCAAGTCACTTTGCCTTGTCACCGATTCAGAATTCGAACCGCACAAAACTGCCATCGGCGCAGCGCTCAAACCGGCCAATGTCGCCAGTGAAGCGACTGAAACGATTCCGCTGGGACCAGCTGGGTCGTCTTCAAACGGGGACCGGACCTGGAGTTCCAATCGCGAAACAAAGGAAACCAATATCGACCTTGAGTTGAATCTTGATGGAACCGGCAAGACAGAAATCGAGACGGGGATTGGCTTTCTCGATCACATGCTCACCGCGCTGGCGTTTCACAGCTCAATGGACTTAAAACTTAAATGTGTTGGTGATTTGCACGTCGACGATCACCACACGGCCGAAGATTGCGCCCTGGCATTGGGAACAGCGATCGACAATGCACTTGGGCGGCGGACAGGTATCAAGCGTTTTGGTTACGCATACGCGCCGCTTGATGAAGCGATGGCACGAACCGTGATTGATCTTAGCGGACGACCTTGGCCTGAAATCCACCTTCAGCTGGAGCGTGAGATGGTCGGCACTTGGGCCTGTGAAAACATTGTTCACTTTTTCCAATCTCTGGCGATGACGCTAAAGTGTTCGTTGCACGTTGATGTGCTTCGCGGCACCAACGATCATCACCGTGCCGAAGCGGCCTTTAAGTCCTGTGCTAAAGCGCTTCGCGAAGCACTCACAAAAACCGATGGTGAAGTGCCCAGCACCAAAGGCGTTCTGTAACTACTGGGTAGACATCCTGATGTCGAACATCCTGATTTTCGATCTTTTAAAGAAGCAAGCGATCCCTGGAAAGTAAATCGAAACCATGATTCAAATCATTAACACCGGAGTTGCGAACATTCGCTCACTTCAAGCCGCCTTTGATCGGCTTGGTGAGCCATGGCAGCTTACCGAAAACGCCGCCGACATCGAAAACGCCTCGCATGTCGTCTTGCCAGGCGTGGGAGCATTTGCCGCAGCGGTAGCATCGATTGATCGTTTAGGGATTCGCGAAACCATCATCGAGCGAATCAATACGCCGCAGTTAGCGACGCTATCGATCTGTCTGGGCATGCAATTGCTCGGTCGCAGCAGTGAAGAATGTGGTACTTCGATCGGACTTGGCGTCATCCCGCACGAGATCAAACGATTCGGCGACGACGTCAAAGTCCCTCAGCTCGGCTGGAACGTTGTTGATCCGCAAGCCGATGGCCCGTACGAAACAGGCGAGGCGTATTTTGCAAATTCGTTTCGATTGGTCGAGCCACCCGAAGGTTGGGGCTACGCTCAATCCGATTATGGCGGACGCTTCATCAGCAGCATTTGGCGCGGACGAATGTTGGCGTGTCAATTTCACCCGGAGCTTTCGGGACAATGGGGGCAACAGGTTTTGCAAAACTGGATTGCCGGGGTCACCGTCGCTAACGAGAACCAGAACTAGTCACTGTCTGACAATTTCATATTAGACTGAGCGGCAAGGCGCTAGCCGCCGGTAAACACGCAACGAACCGGCGGCTAGCGCTTGCCGCTCACATTTAACAAACAGTGTCATGTTGAAATCCAGAATTATCCCTTGCCTTGATGTTAACGACGGCCGGGTTGTCAAAGGCGTTAAGTTTCAAAACTTACGTGACGCTGGCGATCCGGTAGAACTTTCGTTTCACTACGAAGACCAAGGCGCCGACGAACTGGTGCTGCTTGACGTAACCGCGACGCGACAGGATCGTATCGCGATGCTCGAGACAGTCGAGAAGGTTCGGCGGAAACTGGGAATTCCGTTGACCGTTGGCGGGGGAATCGGTTCGGTTGAGGATGCCGGGCGGTTGCTCAATGCGGGTGCTGACAAAGTCAGTATCAATTCAGCGGCGGTTCGCAATCCTGACTTGATCCATGACATGTCCGTTCGATTCGGTGCTCAGTGCACCGTCGTAGCGATTGACGCAAAAATGACCGACGGCGTTTTTCAAGTCCTCACGCGCAGCGGTACAACGGCCGAAACGCTTGATGCGGTACAGTGGTCAGCCCAGGCTCAAACGCTTGGTGCCGGGGAAATTTTGCTCACCAGTTTCGATCGAGACGGCACACGAAGCGGTTACGACTTACCAATGTTGGAAGCTGTTACTGGCGCTTGCAGCTTGCCGGTTATCGCCTCAGGGGGCGCCGACTCGGTCCAACACATGGTGGAGGCCTTCCAACACGGAGCCCACGCCGTTTTAGCTGCTTCGATTTTTCACGATGGAAACATGACCGTTGCAGAAGTCAAACAACAATTAGCGGCCAAGGGAATCGATGTGCGAACTTAGGTTGATGCAGGTGCGAAAGTGACAGCCAATGGTAACCCGCAGGGTAAATAGGAAATCTCATGCTATTTGGTAACCCGAAGCGTCAGCGAGGAAACGGAACAGGCGGTTTCCTCGCTGACGCATCGGGTTTCCAATTTTGGCTAACGTACGTTAGCGTTTTAATCAGTTAAGATCCAATAAGAATCCCCAGTTTCGTTTTCCGAAATCAAACATGATCATCCCCGCAATCGCATACCAACCCAACCTCGACCCGACTGAACTGGTCGAGCAGTTAACGCACTGGAGCCTATTCGGACAAGTCGCGTTGACAGCGGTTGACCCAACAAACTGCGAGTCGCTTGAGTTTGTGGTTAAACGAGTTGGCGGGCTGGTCGATTTATTGATTGAGCTGACCCAGTTTGAGGAGACAGTGGCTTTGGCGCTCCTCAATGTCGGCGCGACTTCAATCCTCTCTACCAACTCGGACCAGAATTTCGGCGCCGTCCCGGAGGACCGGATTCGAATGACGATCACCAATGACTCGCCCGACGAAGCCGTTCCCAGCGGCTACCTCGTTTCTTTGGCCCAACCAACGCCCGAACGAATCGCTGAATTGGAGATGGCCCGTGTTGATTGTCTCATTGATGCCAAATTGCTGACGCCCGATTTGATCACTGATTTTTTCAAAACCGTTTTAGTAAGCGATCGACCTGATGAACTTTGGTCAACCGTGATCGTTGATCCGCTTGGAACGGCACTGGGATTGGCTTATTCAAATGACGAGAGCCTTCACCATGCGATCGAAAATCGGGTTGGAACCTACTGGTCACGAAGCCGTGGTGGGCTTTGGATTAAAGGCGAAACCAGCGGCGCAACACAACAATTGATCAACATACGCATGGACTGTGACCGCGACTGCCTGAGATTTATGGTCACTCAAGCCCCACCTGGATTTTGCCATCGCAACACCCACTCCTGTTTCGGGGCCGAACGCACGATCCAATCGGTGATGCAACGACTGTCAGATCGCATCAACGAAACAGATGAAAAATCGTTTACACGAAAACTGGCCAACGATGCCAAAATGTTGGAGACAAAACTGCTTGAAGAAGCCAAAGAGCTTTCCGACGCCAGCCAGCAGGACAACGACTATGAGATTGCCTGGGAAGCCGCCGATGTGCTGTACTTTTCGCTTGTCGCGATGTTAAAAAATGGCGTCAGCCTGGAGCGAGTCCATCAGGAGCTTGCCCGCAGAATGAACCGCGTTGTTCGACGCAAGAACAAACTCGAGAATCCGGAAAGCAACTGATGTCGGGAATGCCATTAAAGATTGTCAAAGCTGAATTATTCGAAGCCGGAGATCTATCGGCTTCTCTGGATCCTGCCACCATGGCGGCTGCCGAGTCAATCGTCTCTGAAGTACGTGCCGACGGTGAAGTCGGGATTCGTGTCTACGCCAACAAATTTGGTGAGCGAACCGACGACCAACCATTGTTGCTCGAGCGAGATGAATTGGAAGCCGCAATCAAGCGGATCGACCCGGCTGACGTCGAACTACTCAAACGGGTTGCCAAACGGATTGGAGATTTCGCCAAAGCCCAGCTGGACTGCTTGACCTCGCTCCAAACGGCAGTCCCTGGCGGAATGGCTGGGCATACGATCGAACCGATTCAACACGTGGGTTGCTATGCACCCGCCGGTCGATACGCGTTGCCTTCAACGGTGTTGATGACGGTTGTGCCTGCCGTTGTTGCCGAGTGCGAAAAAGTTACGCTGGCGACCCCCAACCCTTCGGATCTAATGTTGGCCACGGCGGCGATTGCCGGAGCCGATCAAGTTCTGGCCGTTGGCGGAGCCCATGCGATCGCTACGATGGCGTACGGGTTCAGCGATCTTTCGCGTTGCGACTTGATCGTGGGGCCGGGAAACCGCTGGGTTACCGCAGCCAAGAAAATCGTCAGTGGAGACTGCGGCATCGATATGTTGGCAGGACCTTCTGAGTTGGTACTGTTGGCCGATGAGACCGCCGATGCCGAAACAATCGCCGCCGATTTACTCGCCCAAGCCGAACACGACACGGATGCTCGACCGTTTTTGGTGACCACATCACAAACGATCGCCGAGCAAGCCGTCGAAGCGCTAGCGCGTCAACTGGACGAACTTCCGACCGGTGAAACGGCGCGACAATCGCTTGGCAACGGAGCGGCAATCGTGGCCGATTCGATGGAAGAAGCCATCGAAGTCTGCAACTCACTTTCGCCTGAGCACCTTGAGCTACACTGTGAGGATGCGGAAACGGTTGCCCAGGTGATTCGCAACGCTGGCTGTATTTTTATCGGTCACCAATCGGCTGAAGTCTTCGGCGACTACGGCGTCGGTCCCAATCACACCTTGCCAACAGCTGGCACTTCCCGGTTTAGCGCCGGCTTGAACGTGTTTACTTACCTGCGCGTGCGGACTTGGTTAAAGCTCGATTCGGTGCCACAGTCACTGGTTGATGATACCGCCAAGCTAGCCGAACTGGAGGGCTTAATCGGTCACCAACGCGCTGCTTTGAAACGAAGCCGCGAGAGTTGAGAACCGAAGCCTTCGGTCATCCCTGCCCCACTTGGGCTTTTTTGCTTGCAGGAAAATAACTCCAAAAGATTCGACTTGGGAAAATTTGAATAGAAAAATTTGACTTAGGCAGTCGCAGTCACAAAGATAAAGTGTCTTTGAGCGAACTTACCGATATGTCAAATTTCCCTGAAAACGGTGTAGCACCTGTCGAGCCTCGCGCTCGAAAACCAAATGGCGATGCGCTCCCACTGACCGACCTGGTTACGGAAATGCTGTTTGATGGCGCAAAAACCGTACGCCTTACAGGTGAAGGAAAAACAACGGCGATCGGTCATCTGAAAACTCGGCTTAAAGGTTTTGCCAACATCCGTTTTCTTGATGAAGCTGGGAAAATCAACAACGTCGGTGATTATGATCTGACAATTTACACTGCTCCCGGTTTCTGCCGCGATAGTGTTGATTTGAGGATAGCCAGGTGGGCCAAAGACGACTGCATCGAATACCTCATCACCAAAGCCCCCTCTCGCTGCAAAGAAATCATGGGGAATTTGATTGCCAGCGATGATCTGTGGATCGCCAACGGTTCGCCGCGAATCCTCGCCAAAGTTCTCGATATCATGATCGAGAACGGTGCGATCACCAGCACGCAAAGGGCGATTGAAGAAATCGTCGATTCAATTCCATTCAAAACGAAACGTCATCGTTCAAAAATCTATATGAAGTGCCTCGAACATGCGTTCAATAACGTTGAGTTCGGAATGGAAACCCAAAAATATGTACCCGGTTTTATCGATGCTCCGACACTCAAACTATTGTGCTACCAAGCAGTGCGCAACATTCCAGCGTCGAGACAATTAATTAAAGCCTTGGAAAAACGCAAGACGCCGCCCATGCTGGGGAAATGTTGGACGCCTGACTGGATCAAATATTTTGCTAAGCAACTTAAGCGTTGTGATTCGCCAAAGTTGATCGAGTTTCTTGATTCGTTAGCCAACAAGAAGTGGAACCAATACTCAGCCAACGCAGCCAGTGTGCTTTATCAACTGGATTCACAATGGCGACCAACTCGAAAGCAAGAGTTGAATCTGGAACACGTTCAGCTACCAGAGTTAAAAGCCCGAGAGCTGATCCTTGAGAACTCGCTGGCCATCAAATCCAATTTCGCTAACGCCGATCTCTCGTTTTGCAGCTTGGAAAATACAAACGCAACTGGCAGCAACTTTTCCGACTCCAATCTCAGCAATGCCAACCTGCGCCTGCTGGTAGCAAGGCACGCCAATTTCTCAGGGGCCAACCTTCGTAACATCAATGGCCGCAAGTGTAGTTTTATTGCTGCCAACCTGACCAATACGGACTTACGATCGGCTAACCTTGCCGAGGCATTCTTTCATGATTCAGACCTGCGAAACGCTAACCTGAGCTTTGCCAACATCGAGGGAACAGCCCTTTGGAACAGTAATCTGGCTGGGGCTTCGCTTGCTGGTGCCAAACTTAAATTGGCCAAAATGAGAATGGTCGACTTTCGCGAAGTCGATCTGGATCAAACACGCTTCAAAGGATGTATCCTGACCGAATGCTGTTTCGAAGAGACACATTTGAAGAATATCATTTTCAAACATTGTGACCTTCAGCTGGCGCTATTTTCGGGTTCGCGACTCGATGGTTGCTCCATCAAAGGTTGCAACCTGCGGCACGCAAAACTGGGAGACATTGTTTGGACGAACTGCGACTTGAGCAACACCGATTTTTCGCGGTGTCAGTTTCACTACGGTTCGACTCGCAGCGGAATCGTCGGCAGCCCTTACCCTTCCCACGGCACTCGCACTGGTTTTTACACTGACGACTATGACGACCAGCACTACCGCAGGATCGAAGATATTCGTAAAGCCAGCTTGCAAGGCTGCGATTTGACCGGCGCGATCGTGCACAAAGCCGACTTTTATCTAATCGACCTGCGCGACGCTAAATATGACGAAGCTCAGAAAAAGCACTTTCAAAGCTGCGGTGCGATACTGCACGATTAATCCAGGTACTGTTCAGTTGATATTTCAGATCTCGATTGCGCTGTATCGGGCAGACGCCGCACTCGCCAAAAAAGCGACGCTGCAAACCGGTTTGCAGATACTACAATGAACACCGCTTGATCTCGTTTGATCAACAAGCGGTTCCGTTGGTTTGCTGCGTTCTCAGTTTTCTATTTGAGTTCTATTTGAGTTTCCGGTCATGAAACATTGCGTATTGATTCTGATTGTTTCCCTGATGGTTGGGTTGTCGCCGCTTGAGATCGTCACCGGCCAAGACCGGATCACCGGGCGGAGCTTTGCGACTCGCAGTGAAGTGATTGCTCAGCATGGTATGGCCGCGACCAGTCAACCGCTGGCAACGCAAGTTGCTTTGGACATTCTGAAAAAAGGTGGCTCGGCAATTGACGCCGCGATCGCTGCCAACGCGACGCTGGGTTTGATGGAGCCAACGGGAAACGGTATCGGCGGCGATCTCTTTGCGATCGTTTGGGACAGTGAAACTCAAACGATGCATGGGCTCAATGCCAGTGGCCGATCGCCTCAATCGCTAACGCTGAAAATGCTGAAGCAACGGCTGCGCAAAGAAGGCCGCAGCAAGATCCCATCGCTTGGACCGCTGCCGGTTTCGGTACCCGGATGTGTGGATGGCTGGTTTGAGTTACACGGCAAGTTTGGCAAGCTACCAATGTCAGACGTTTTACAACCCGCGATCGACTACGCCAACGACGGCTTTCCTGTTTCTGAGTTGATCGCGTACTACTGGTCTGGTGGCCGTCGCTTGGCTCGCTACCCTGGATTTGCCAAGACTTTTTTGCCCGGCGGCAAAGCTCCTGGCAAAGGCGAGGTATTCCGCAATCCGATGTTGGCTTCGACCTTAAAGATACTGGCGACCGAAGGACGCGACGCGTTTTACAAAGGCGAAATCGCGAAAACGATTGACCAGTTTATGAAAAAGCATAATGGCTACCTGAAGTACGAAGATCTTGCCAGTCACAAGTCGGAATGGGTCGAGCCGGTTGGCTACGACTATCGCGGTTATAAATTGTGGGAGCTTCCGCCCAACGGTCAGGGCATTGCGGCGCTGCAAATTTTGGGAATCCTGGAAGGGTACGACTTGCGCTCGATGGGCTTTGGCAGCACCGACCATGTCCACTATTTTGTCGAGGCCAAGAAACTGGCTTTCGAAGACCGCGCCAAGTTTTACGCCGATCAGGACTTTCACAAGAGTCCCGTCGAAGAACTGATTTCAAAAGAATACGCCGACAAGCGTCGAGCTTTGATTTCCGATCATCGTGCCGCACGTCGTGTCGAGGCTGGCAACCCTGCACTGGAAAGCGGCGATACGATCTATTTGACGGTTGCCGACAAGGATCGCAATATGGTGTCGCTGATTCAAAGCAACTATCGCGGCTTTGGCTCGGGGATGTGTCCGCCGGGTCTCGGTTTTTGTTTGCAGGATCGCGGCGAACTGTTCGACATGAAGCCTGATCGAATGAATACCTACGCACCCAACAAGCGACCTTTTCATACGATCATTCCGGCTTTCGTCACCAAAGACGACAAGCCGTTGATGAGTTTTGGCGTAATGGGCGGCGCGACTCAACCACAAGGCCACGCCCAGATTATGATCAATATGATCGACTTTGACATGAACCTTCAAGAAGCCGGTGATGCGCCGCGAATTCTACACAGTGGTTCCTCGCAACCGACGGGTGAGGTGATGAGTGACGGTGGCACATTGCAGCTGGAATCCGGATTTGACTACGAAGTGGTTCGTGAGTTAATGGGACGCGGACATTCAATCAAGTTCGCGCGCGGGCCCTTTGGTGGCTATCAAGGGATCCTGTACGACGCCGAAAACGATGTTTACTATGGTGCTTCGGAATCCAGAAAAGACGGACAAGCGGCTGGTTATTGATAGTCGCTTTCCGCGAAAAGTTACCCTCTCTCTGGGGGCTCTTCATCGTTTTTAGTGGGTCACATCCAATACATCAAAGCCACCCTCCCTCTGGGAGGGTCGGGAACGCAGTGACCGGGGAGGGTAAAAGCAGTCTCATTTTTAACTTTGAAAAACATAAACGAAAACCATTTTCGAAGCCCCAAAGCCTT
>CAYSQZ010000034.1:0-11524 GCA_964433035.1 uncultured Pirellulaceae bacterium
GGCGACAAGTTGCCCTTGCGCGTTCACTTCTCCCGCTGCTGTTTTCGTGGGAGACATGGAGAGGAGTCTAAATGTTTCCCTTGCAAGGGGCGAGGCAGCCATGGTTACCTGCAGGTCTTCAGTCGTGAATCCTAATCGGAATCCAGAATCGACAGCTTCGAAGCAATCCGTTCGATTTGGCGAGTATCGAAGAGCAGCGCAGCAAAAAGCGACAGCCTGCAACGCAAACTGTCGCTTTTCAATTTTAAGCTTTAGACCAACCAATAGTTGGTTCGCAGGACGAACTACTTCGAGGCTGCCAGTTCTTTGTTCTTGCGACGCTCTTCAATAATGTCTTCCTGAACGTTGCGAGGAGCAGGTCGGTAGCCGCGAAGCTCCATCGTGAATGTCGCCTGTCCCTGTGACATCGAGCGAAGATCAGTTGCGTAGCCAAACGTTTCGCTCAATGGAATTTCGCACTGAATCAAAACCGAACCATCTGGATTGATGTCGGTTGACTCCATAATTCCTCGTCGAGAGGTAAGGTCACCAACGATCGAACCTTGAGCGGGCTCAGGGCATTCGATTTCGCAAAACATAACCGGTTCAAGGATCTGAGGTTTCGTTTTGGGCATGTACTCGCGGAACATACCGCGTGCGGCAGCCTGGAACGCCATCTCAGAACTATCGACGTCGTGATACGAACCGTCGGCAAGCATCATTCGCATTCCAACGACAGGATACTCGGCCAAAACGCCTTTGGTAATCGACTGGCGCATCCCCTTCTCTACCGCCGGGATAAACTGCTTTGGAATACGACCGCTGACGATCTTTTCTTCAAACAGGAAGTTATCCACGATTTCGGGATTGTCTTCGTCAGCCGCGAACGCTTCTTCATCGAACGGTTCGATCCAGCCCTTGATATGAGCGAACTGACCAGAACCACCCGATTGCTTCTTGTGCTTGTAGTCGAATTCGGCTTTGAGCGTTGGTTGCTCACGGTAACTAACCTTAGGAGCGCCGACTTCACATTCGATGCCATACTCACGTCGGATACGCTCAACGTAAACGTCAAGATGAAGCTCACCCATTCCAGAGATAATGACTTCACCAGTCTCTTCGTCGGTGGCAACTCGGAACGTCGGATCTTCTTTACGGAAACGCTGAAGTGCCTTACCAAGCTTCTCGCCACTACCGCGATCAGCAGGAGCGACCGCGACGGAGATTACTGGATCAGGAACGAACATGTTTTCGAGCGAGCAGTACTTCGTACTGTCGGAGTAAGTTTCACCCGACGCACAATCGATACCCATTACCGCGACGATGTCACCAGCGAAGGCTTCGTCGATCTCTTCACGCTTGTCCGAGTGCATACGAACGATTCGACTGAATCGCTCTTTGCGACTGGTGCGCTGGTTGAAATAGGTTCCACCTTTTTTGGCTGTACCCTGGTAGATTCGCATGAACGTCAACTGACCAAAGGGATCTTCGACGATCTTGAACGCCATGCCGACAAGCGGCTTGGACTTATCTGGCTCAAGCGGAAAGTCTTCTTCGGGGTTGTCCCAGACCTTGGCCGAGATTTTTCGCTCCAGCGGATTTGGCAAGTAGCGAACGATCGCGTCGATCAGCGGCTGAACGGCTTTGTTTTTGAAAGCCGTTCCCATGAAAAGCGGAGTAAAACTCTGAGCTTTAATCGCCGCCGCAGCTGTTTTGTAGATCAAGTCCAGTGGAACTTCTTCTTCAGAGAGAAGCAATTCCATCATCTCGTCGCTGTACATCGACAAGCCTTCAAGCATTTCCTGACGATACTTTTTAGCATCATCCATCATGTCAGCAGGCACTTCGTCGGTGAGGACCTTTTCGCCCTTTTCACCGTCGTTGCGGTAAGCCTTCATTTCGATCAAATCAACGACGCCTTCGAAGTTCTCGCCCATTCCAATCGGAAGCTGGAACAGGATAACTTCAACGGCGAGCTTCTCACGCATCTGGTCGGCGACCTTAAACGGATCGGCACCCGTACGGTCCATCTTGTTGACGAACGCGAGTCGCGGAATACCGTAACGCTTCATTTGACGGTCAACGGTCAATGACTGGGCTTGAACGCCACCCACGGCACAAAGGACCAGAACAGCGCCATCGAGAACGCGAAGTGAACGCTCAACTTCAACGGTGAAGTCAACGTGACCCGGCGTATCGATTAAGTTGATCGTGTGTTCATTCCAACTCACTTGAGTCGCAGCACTGGTGATTGTGATGCCTCGCTCTTTTTCGAGCTCCATGTGATCCATCGTCGCGCCATCACCGCCACCGCGAACGTCTTCAATTTTGTGGATACGTCCACAGTAGTAAAGAATACGCTCACTAAGAGTCGTTTTACCCGAATCGATGTGGGCTGAAATTCCGATGTTCCGATAGTTCTTGAGGTTCATCAATGCACCGTCAACAAATACAAATGTTAAAAAGTAAAAAGGAAGTTTGCCCGTTGGATGCTGGCGAAGCAAAGTTGTTGCTTTCCAGATCAATTGCCAAGGGACCGAGGCAACACACCTCAAGCCTGAATGAATCGAGTTTTCGCCGATCAATCCAAGCAGCTATACAAAATTCTGGCCAGTTGAGTCTAGATGGATCTTAGATCGGTATAGACTTTGACACAGATGATATTAGTGTTGAAAAACGACGATAAAGCTCCGTGCTTCCCTGCATGCAGCGACGTTTTTCGTAGAAGAGACCACAACTGGGCCGAAAAATCGGGTCCAAATCTAATGGAAAGATTTCTACCAACGAAAATGTTAATTTATCTCGGATGATCTAAAAGGGCAATTTCGGAATTTGCCGCGTAATTTTCATACTTTTCAGCAGCAAGCTCACAAATACCTCCAGCGTGGGCTTGATTCGAAAAACGCAACGTTGGGGCCTGTCGCTCCGTTAATGGATTGGATGGCGGTTGACTCTTCCGTTGGACTTGGGCCAATAAAATTCGAGTCCAATCTTCTCTGGATTTTGATTGTCTGACGGCATTTTGGTCACTAAGTTCCTTGGAACTACTTAGTTGGTTTTGTCGAGCTGCTAAGACTGGAAAAACTCTCAGCGTAAATTGGGGGTAAGTTGTACTGATCCAATATTTACACCAAACCAGAATCAAATAGCCGTGTTCAATATAAATTCCAAAATTCCGTTCCAAGTGCTACCAGGAACAGCCGTCCCCAAATGGTTTTTGTTGTTGGCGTTATTGGTTTTTGGCTTGTCGTCAGTTGGACGCATGCTGGCAGAACCAGCAATCGCGCAGCAAGATCAGGAAACCCCGTTGCCCGAGGCCCCGACTCTGGTCGCGGCCAGCAACGAGGGCCAGGAAGCGATCGCTCAGTTTGATTATCTCGATAGTTTGACGTGCGAACTTTTTTCAGCCGAACCCGACGTCGCCAATATCGTGGCGTTCCATCGTG
This sequence comes from uncultured Pirellulaceae bacterium, assembly GCA_964433035.1. Lineage (GTDB taxonomy): Bacteria > Planctomycetota > Planctomycetia > Pirellulales > Pirellulaceae > Mariniblastus. The sequence continues at coordinate 3,426 of CAYSQZ010000034.1, forward strand.
ATTATCAAGGCGATGTCTACGTTTGTGAAACGTTTCGACAAGGTAAAGGAGTCCAGGACAATCGTAACCATGGGAATTGGTTGGACGAAGATCTTGCCGCCCAAACGATTGAAGACCGAATCAAATACATTCGCAAGCACATTCCTGATGCCGATCAGTCGTATACGGTTAACGACGACAGGATTCGGCTGCTTCGTGACACCGATGGCAACGGAAGTCCCGATTCAATTTCGGTTTTCTCAGATCGCTACAACAAGATTGAAATGGGTACTGGTGCGGGAGTGCTTTCGTATCGAGGTAAAGTCTACTACACCTGCATTCCTGATTTGTTCGAATTGCGTGACAACAACAACGACGGTGTCGCTGATGTTCGCAAGTCGCTCCAGACCGGCTTCGGAATTAAGTTCGCGTTTCGTGGGCACGATATGCACGGACTGATCGTTGGGCCAGATGGGAGGCTTTACTTTAGTATCGGCGACCGTGGATACAACATTAGTCCAACGATTAAAGATACTGAATCAGGCGCTGTGTTTCGCTGCGAGTTGGACGGTAGCAATCTCGAGGTCGTCGCAACTGGTTTGCGCAATCCCCAGGAATTGGCCTTCGATGACTACGGCAACCTATTTAGCGGTGAAAACAATTCCGACAGTGGTGACAAAGCCCGGTGGGTTGAGATCGTCAAAGGAAGTGATTCAGGTTGGCGAATGTATTACCAGTACCAGGCGGATCGCGGTCCGTTCAATCGCGAGAAAATCTGGCACCCCTGGCACAAAGAGTCGCCGGCTTACATCGTCCCGCCAATCGCAAACATCGCCGATGGTCCATCGGGGTTGGAATATTATCCGGGCACTGGTTTTGGAGATGCGTTTGAAGGGCAGTTTTTCTTGTGTGACTTTAGAGGCTCGGCAAACCTCAGTGGTATCCGTTCCTTTAAAAGTCAGCCGGAGGGCGCGTTTTGGAAGCTGGTCCAAAGTGAGCAGCCGATTTGGAAGATGTTGGCCACCGACATCGATTTTGGTTCTGACGGCAAGCTGTATGTTTCGGATTGGGTGTTGGGTTGGAACGGTGAAAACAAAGGCCGGATCTACGCTTTTCATGACCCTGAGCATTTAGAATCGCCACTGGTCAAAGAGGTTGAGGCGTTGCTGAAGTCTGGTTTGAAGCAGCAGCCGCCCGAGCGACTTGGGGAACTTCTCTCCCATCAGGATCAACGCGTTCGCCAGGAAGCACAGTTTGAGCTGGTTGAGCGCGGCATGGTAGACCTGCTGATCGCTGTTGCTGTCGATCAACAGCAGGAACAGTTGGCTCGCGTTCACGCGATTTGGGGGCTGGGGCAGTTGTTGCGCAACGATGCGTTGTCGACTGAGAAGGCGGCTTTGTCTAAAAAGGCGATTAGTTCAATCTTTGATGATCAGGATTGGCAAGTCGTCACGGCGGCGGTTGAACAATCAGCCGAGGCGTCGGTGGACGCCAGGATTCTGGCGGATCTAATGTCGCATGAGAACCTCCGCGTTCGATTTAAGTCGGCCATGTCGTTGGCTCGGATTGGCACGCCGGCGGAGTTGCCAGCGATTCGGACGATGTTGGTCGAAAACGCTGACACCGATCCGATGGTTCGTCACGGCGGGATCATGGCGCTCAACGGAATATTCACTCGCAGTGAATCGAATGCAGTTTTAGAGTTGGCGGCAGACGATTCGCGTAGCGTTCGGATCGCGGCTTGCATTGCGATGCGAAAACTCCTCGAGTCAAAGCAGACTGGCATTTATCGCCATCGCCAATCTGCGGCCAAACTCGCAGCTGGTCTGCTTGAAGACGACGATCCACAAATCGTATTGGAAGCTGCTCGCGTCATTCATGACTTGGAAGTCAAGTCGGAAATGCCCAAGCTGGCGAGTTTGATTGCGTCTGCCGAGGAGTTCGCTGACTTTGGCGAATTGACAGCTGACGCGTTAATCCGCCGTATTGTTAGTGCCAACGTACGTGTTGGAGCCAAAGCTAACGCCGAGGCGTTGGTGAAATTCGCTTGTAACGAAACGTTTGCTGTCGAGCGCCGTATTGATGCGATATCGGCTTTGGAAACCTGGGCCAACCCTTCCAAGCGGATGATGGTGCTGCGTGCCTGGCGTCCAATGGATCCCAAAATGCGCAACGTGGTTGATGCGAGAAACGCAGTGGACGCTGGGTTCAAAACGCTTACCAGTACCGACTTCGATAAACTCACACGAGCCGCGATTCAGGCGGCGGGGACTCTCAATTTGATTTCCATTGGTAGTGCTTTGGAAGACGTGGTTTTGTCAAACAAAGCTCAAGACGAAACTCGATCCGTAGCGCTTGAGAGTTTGGCCAAAATCAAATACGAAAACCTTGATCAATTGCTGCTCGAAGTTGAGTCGGATTACGATTCGCTTCCGCCCCAACTCGCTTCGATGGCAATCGACATGATTGCTGATCGCGATGAAAAGCGTGGAGTAGTTTTGATCGCCAAAGCGCTAAGCTCAGGCGAGCAATCGACCAAGCAGTCGGTCATTCGGACTTTGGGAAGGATGAAGGATTCGGGATCAGCTGAGTTGCTCAGCAAACTGATTCAACGCGCCGCCAAAGATGAGCTTGCGGTTGAACTTCGCCTCGATGTTACTGAGTCGGCCGCAAACCGCACCGACGAATCGGTCGAGAAGCTGTTGACGGCTTACCAAGCCAAAAAGATCAAGCCGGGAGACAAGGGCTCGGCTTACGTTGATACTCTCGCTGGCGGCAACGTTAAGGCGGGCTCAAAGATCTTTTCTGGCAAGACCGAAGTCTCTTGTGTTCGGTGCCACAAAATTGACGGCAAGGGCGGTGAGGTTGGGCCAGACTTGTCGAGTGTCGGTTTGAAACGCGACCGGAAGTATTTGATGGAGGCGATCGTTGATCCCAATAAGGAGATCGCCGAAGGCTATGCTCAAGTAAAAGTCCAAACCGATACGGGCGAAATGCTTGTCGGTATCGTTCATTCCGAAACCGACGAATTGTTGACCTTGATGGATGCCGATGGCAAGCTGATCGAAATTGATCCGGGCTCAATCGAAGGGCGAAAAACTGGCCAATCGTCGATGCCCGATGACCTGATCAAATCGCTGACTAAAAAAGAAGTTCGTGATCTGGTTGAGTATCTCGCAAGTCTTAAAACTCCAATCGACAAAGAGCCAGAGGGCCATCAGTAACTGGCGGTTCTGCCAAAGGCCTTCCAGCGTAGGCGAGATTTAACGGTATTCCTAACGCGTTAACTGCCACCGTGAGCTGTGAATTCGATGCCTTCAAAGTACTGAACATCAACCTTCAGTTCGACAGTGACGTTCTGAAGCAGTCTCATCTGGCGTCGGACATAGTCACCCAACTCGGCGAGTCCGGCGTCACGAAAGACACAAGAGTAACATGCCGGTTCTCCGCAACAAAACGGCTTACCATCATCCAAGAAATGAACGACAACCGCGGCCACCAAACGACTGGGCGGCGAGCCCGATTGCTTGACAGCGCGAACCATGACATGAAATCGTTCCTTCGGCAGATCACCGACTTCACGAATCCCGGATTCAAGCAACCGTATGAGTTCCGCTTGAGAATGTTTTTTTGACATGGATGTAGAATCCTTGGACGCCAACGAACGAATTCGTCAGCTAACCTGCCTCTGGTTCATCGATTTCGGCTACGGTGATAACCGTGCCCTGAATTTTGACCACCTGAACTTGGGTTCCCGGTTCAACGAATGAACCATCGCTGATGACGTCGAAAGATCGCCCAGCGAACTTGGCTCGTCCGGCGGGGCGAAGTAGTGACTCGGCGTGGCCCCAGTCACCGATGGAAACGGTGGGGTGTTGAGCGGGCGGTTGTTTTCCTTGCCCTTGCTTTGTGTCTTCCTGCAAGTCTTCATTTAACGGCGGTGGAGCCAAGACCATCTTATTGAAGATTGGTAGCGAGCCCATCTTTCTGGATATCAGCGCCGCACAAGCTATAAATCCCACGCAGGTACCGAGCATGACAAGCGATGTTGTCAATGTTTGGTCCCATTGTTGGCTCGTTTGCGGAATAACAAACGCCTGGCTTGCCAGGATTGCGCTGGCAAGCAACAGCGCTAGGCCCGTAATTCCAGGAACACCAAAGCCGGGAATGATGAAGACCTCGGTGAAGATGAAAATCAATCCGGCCAGAAACAGGATGACCTCCAGCCACCCGGCGGTTCCTCCCAGAAACTTGCTCCAGAAAAATAACAACGCACACAAACCGGCGATCAAGCCACCGATGCCAATGCCCGGCGCACTCATTTCAAAATAGAACGCAATCAAGCCTACCAGTACCAGCAATCCAGTAATCAATGGCATGTTCAAATAGTAGACGGCCGAGTCGGTCGTTGTTGGGCGATAGACTCTGAGTTCTTTGGGTTGAAACCCAAGCTCATTAGCAAGTGCTTCGCGCGTGCTTAGACTCCCCTGCCCCATCCCCAATTCGACTGCCCGTTGACCGCTCAGAGTGAGGAAACGCTCGGCTTTGGTTTCCTCAACCAAAACCCATGGCGGGTCGGGTTTGTTGACGTCGTCGACCCGGACGGATTTGAATTCAGCTTGCTGATCGTCGTTGGGCGGAAGTCGGTAGACGAGCAAGTCTTTATCGATCATGGCTTCGGCCAAATCGGGCGAACGGCCTTTTGACTCCGCCAGCCCCCGAGCTTTGGTTGATAGATAGGAGTTGATTTTGGGCAAGGCCAAACGCCAAGCCCAAGCCTCGGCGTCAAATGAGATTTCACCTGAATCGCCGAACAGTGCATTGGGAGCGATTTGAATCTCGTCGCACCCAAGTGATACCAGCGCGCCGCCTGAGATCGCTTCTTTGTTGATTATTGCAATCGTATAAGCCCAATCGCAGTCGCGAAGCATCAGAGCCATTTCCAAACTCTCGTCTTTCAATCCGCCGGGGCTGTCGATCTCGACGATCAGCAAATCAACGCCGGATTTTTTGGCTTGGGCGAAACGGCTTTTGAAATACTGCGTAAGCTTACCGTTGATCTCGCCGTGGAATTCAATGACCGCTGGCTTGGAAATCTGGGCTGGGCGCGGCTTGGTTGCGTCAGGGACGGTGCTTTCAATTGCGGGCTCCTGAGCGAGCGCATTGGGCGAAAACGGTGGCGCGAAAACCGACACAAACGCGCTTAAAACGAGCTGGCAGAAGAGTACTCGAGGCCAATGAAGTTTTGCTAGCGTCACGTCTTCACTTTCAAAAATTGAAGATCAAGGTTCAACGATGTCGGCATTTCCATTCTAATCCTTTAAGGAAAAGTCACAAAAGTGCAAAGATTGGCGCAAACAAAGTCAGGGTCAGGCTCTTTTCGAGTTTACGTGAGCTTTCACGCGAACGTTATCAGGCAAAAGAGTGCGTCAATTGATTGGTTCAAAGGATTGAGCCCCGCACCGACCGTTTTCAATCAGTTCGTTTCGAGCGATTGACGCTGATTGATAGACGTTACAACAAAAAATTTCGTCCAGTCCAAGGAGGGATAGGATGCGGATTAGTCTTCGTTTTCAACCAACCAACGTGCTTGTTTTGATTGGTTTGGCTTTGGTGCTTGTGTGCCATTTTCTGTCGTGCGAGTGTGTGGCACAGTCCGCCGCAGAGTCCAAGGCCCAGTTGTACTTCTTTACCAATCACGGATGTGCACCCTGTCGGCAGGTTGAACCGGGAATCGAGGCGTTAAAGCTTGAAGGTTACCCTGTTGAAACATTGATGCTGAATGACCATCGAGAACTTGGCAGACGCATGGGAGTGGATCGAACACCGACGGTCGTCCTGTTGTCTGGGAATAAAATGGTTGGCCGTCATGCTGGTTTGATCGATGCGGTGACGCTTAAAAAATGGTTTGCTGCTGTGGGTATTTCTTCAGGTGCCAACTTTGCCAAGGGCGCCAATAAGCCAGTAGGTGGAACGAAGATTGTCATCGACAAGCAAGAAGACCGACCTCAAAACATCGCTTCGGCCAAAGCATCCTCCTCTGGGACAATGCTCAAGGGCACATCTCGTCCTGGCAACCAAAACGAACGGCTGGCCCTTCAGGCTACGGTAAAACTAAAGGTGGAGGATCCCAAAGGAATTTCCTATGCGACCGGCACGGTAATTCACAGCCATCAAGGTGAGTTTCTGGTGATGACCTGTGGACACGTGTTCCGAGAAGCCGGGTGGGATGGTGAGATCACAGCAGAGTATGGATACACAAAAGGCCGCAAAAAATCTGCACCGGGACAGCTTATCTTTTTCGATGCTGACGCGAGAGATGTCGCTTTGGTTGCGATTCGTACTTCGGACACGATCGCTCCCGTTCCAATCGCGGCACCGCAAAGCAGTATTGAACCTGGCCAATCAATTTTTAGCATCGGTTGTGACCACGGAGATGATCCGACGATTCGGCATTCGCGTATCAAGAATCGTGCGGCCTACGACGGAGCGATAAAATATGACATTTATGGTCGGCCGGTGGACGGGCGAAGCGGCGGAGGCTTATTCAATGATCGTGGCGAATTGATTGGAGTCTGTAACGCGGCTGCCGTCGAAGTCGACGAGGGGATCTACACGGCTTTGGATACGCTCTACTGGCAGCTGGCCAAAGTCAATCTTGAACATTTGTTTGATCGCTCGGAGGGATTCGCAGTCTCGGAATTGGCCAGCTCGAATTCCGGTCAGTCGGCACCACGCACTCTTACGCAGCAGATTCGGCCTAAGTCCGATTTGGTCGCGTTAAATTCTGGCCGTTCTCGAGCGAGTATCGGTCAAGCTGCCCCGGCCAATGGGCTTGGGCGAACACAGGTTGCCTGGAATCGCGGTGCTCAAGCTCGTAGTTCACAGAATCGCAGAAATCAGGTTCGCACCAATCTGCCGGCCAATGCAGCGGACTCAGAGCAAGAGGTTATTATTATCGTCCGTTCCAAGACAGATTCCCGACAGGCGCAAACGATCACTGTTAGCGACCCCAGTCCCCAGCTACTTCAATACTTGAATACGATGAAGCAGCCGGAATCAGGAAAGAAACTTCAGTTGGATATGGCACAGATGCGAGAGCTGAATTAAGCCATTCGAAAAATCGTTTTGGCCAGAAAATCGGCTGGAAAATTGTTTGTGGAGACGCGGTACGAATCCCTGGCACAAACAATTTTGCTGTTGGGCAACAGAATGCTATCAGCAGTGGACGACTTCATCGTCTGGGGATACAAGATTCTTTTTAAAAGCGGCCGTTGGTTGGTTGACCGTCAATTGTAAAAGCGAGAAGATAAGCGCCGCAATTTCGCGTTCACTCAACAAAATTTTGGCCTGAATAAGGCGAGCATAGGAGACTATCTGATGTCCGTTCGTAAACTCTTAACTTTTTTTACCGTGCTGACGATTGGTGTCGCGGTGACGATTCCGCAGTCGTTTGCCCAGTCAGGTAAAACTCAGGGCTCATCAACGAAAATCAGCGCCGCCCAAGCCAATGTAACCAATAAGGTTTTCTTTGATATCCAGATCGATGGAGCGGACACCGGAAGAATCGTAATTGGACTCTTCGGCAACGACGTTCCCAAAACAGTTGAGAACTTCCGGGCGTTGTGCACCGGAGAAAAAGGACAGGGTGTTTCTGGAAAGCCGTTGCACTACAAAGATTCGATTTTCCACCGGATCATCCCTGGGTTCATGTGTCAGGGTGGTGATTTCACCAAAGCCAACGGCACCGGTGGAGAGAGTATCTACGGAGCCAAATTTGAGGACGAGAAGTTCAACATTAGTCACGACGCTCCGGGTGTTCTGAGTATGGCTAACGCTGGAAAAAATACGAATGGTTCCCAGTTTTTCATTACCACCGTTCCAACGACTGGTCTCGACGGCAGGCATGTTGTGTTTGGTCGTGTGCTTGAGGGTATGGATATTGTCAAAAAGATGGAGGCAAAAGGGTCTCGGCGTGGAGGCACGTCTGCGAAAGTCTCGATCTCTTCTTGTGGCGAATTGAAAGAAGGAGGAAGCGGGCAGAAGGCTGATGGCAGCGGTTCGAAATCAAAAGAGGCTGCCGGTAGCGGTACGACTCAGCCTCCAGCAGCCGGAAGTGG
>CAYSQZ010000034.1:11624-31459 GCA_964433035.1 uncultured Pirellulaceae bacterium
AATCAAAAGAGGCTGCCGGTAGCGGTACGACTCAGCCTCCAGCAGCCGGAAGTGGCACAACAACTCCAGCAGCCGGAAGTGGAACAACAGCTCCAGCAGCGGGCAGCGGCACGACGGCACCAGCGGCTGGTAGTGGAACCCGCCAGCCCGCGGCAGGAAGCGAATCCAAAGCTGCAGGATCGGGAAGTAGATAGTTCAACTTTGAATGTAAAAATCGAAAGCGCCGCCGGAAGTCCGGTGGCGTTTTTTTGTGTAGTTGACCAAGCCCAAGCCGATTTTGAGTGATTCAAACCCTCTAAAACAAAAAAATTGGCTTAAACTCGAATTCACGAGGAACTTTGAGCCGGGAACTTGGTTCAAGACGTTAATGGAGCCAATTTTGCATGTCACTCGGATTTATCTAAGTTTAAAGCCCAAAAGTGGACTCCTACCGATAGACTCAATATGAGACACTTTAGGCCGTTACTTTTCCGTATACACCGACTTTTGAGAGCTTAGGAGTTCGTACGATGATTCGAATCAATGTTCAGATATTGGGTTTAGTTCTGCTGGCAGGTTTTCTTTGTGCGTCTGATGTAGTTGCCCAACGTGGTGGTGGGCTTTTGGATTTGCTGTCCATCGAATCCGTACAGAAAGAGCTTGAAATGTCCAGCGACCAGGTAGCTGAGCTCGAGACGTTGAAAGAAGAGTCGCGTGAGCGCCGAAATGAAGCGAGGCAGGAAATCCGGGAGTCGTTCCGTAATGGTGGCGACCGGGAATCAGCGATGCAAAGAGCCCGCGAGTTGTTTGGCGAATTAGCCAAGGAAGATGAAGCGGATATCGAGGGCGTTTTGATTGGTGATCAGTTTGATCGCCTCAAGCAAGTTTCGATTCAACGTGATCTCGCTGGGCGAAACTCTGGATCGGCGATGGAAAGGCTTCTGGAATTGGTTGAGGCCACAGATGATGAAAAAGATAAATTCGAAGAAGTAAAAGAAAAGCTTGAAAAAGAAGCCGCCGCGAAGATCGCCAAGATTCGAGCACAAACTGTAGAGCAAATTGCCCGGCAGTCACTCTCATCTGCCAAAGCCGACAAGTTCATGGACTTCATCGGCGAGGCAATGGAAGGTGGTGTTGCAGCATTGCAGAATCAGAATCGTAACCGCAGCAGTCGAGGTGATCGCAGTCGAGGTGATCGCAGTCGAGGTGATCGCGATCGCAATAGAAAACGTCCCGAGGGTGACGAGTTTTAGAGCCGTTCTATTTCCAGTGCTTTAACCTCCTCGTTGTAGCACGAAGTAGTCAGCGGATTGGGGCCCAAGCAAGAGTTGCTTGGGCCTTTTTTGTTGGTTATTCGACTTCTGCGGGCGGAAAACCGTTAAATTTGGAAAGCTTGAAACTTACGCGGAAAACCGGGGTTTAAGTTGTGTAGCCGACCGATGCGCAGGGAGACACCAGCCCCAATCCTCCAGTGGCTTTTGGGCTCTTTTGATCCCAAAATTGGTTCGTATATTCCCGTGGACCGGCACAACCCGATTCCTCATTCTCGGCGTTTCCAAATGCGGCTAAATGAGATACGAGTCCAGACTGAATCAATCTAAAATGTGTGCAGAAAGGTAAGTTCTGGGGCGGCTGCGGCTCCAAAGATCGGTATCGGTTACTGGCGGCTACGCCGCTTATGGCAGCAACACGCGTTCGCTTTGCTTGGGCGGTTGGTAAGAATTTCGTTTGAAACTTTACGGCACAATGATATGGAATTAGTTGATTCGCTGGTGCGGTCCGGCTTGATCACTCAGACGCAGCTTAGCCAAGCTGAAAGTCGCGGGGGCGATTTGTTGACGCAACTGGTTCAAGCGGGCGCCGTGGATCATCGGACTGCCTTGGAAACGATGGCTCAGGAGGTCGGTGTTGAGTACGTCGATTTGCGCGAGACAGAAGTCGATCTGTCGCTGTTGGACTCGTTCCCTCAAAAGATCATTTATCGCCAGGTTCTTTTTCCGGTCAGTCGATCCAATGGCACGATTGTTATTGCGACCGCTGATCCGCTGAATTTTTATCCGCTGGACGAGATTAGTGCAGCGACTGGTTTGGCAGTTGAACCGGTTTTGGCCGAGCGGAGCGAAATTGCCAAACTGATCAAAAACCATCTTGGTGTTGGTGGTGAAACGATTGAAGGCTTGATTGAGCAAAAGATCGACGAAGGTGTCGAGCTACTAAGCGAAATTGAGACCGACGGTAGCGAGCTTTCCGAGATGGCCCAGGAGGCCAGCGTTGTCCGACTGGTCAATGAAATTTTGATCGAAGCGGTCGAGTCTCGGACAAGTGATGTTCACATTGAATCGCAACAGGATGGGATTGTAATTCGAAATCGAATCGATGGAATTCTTCACACCCAGCCAGTGCCTCCCGAGATTAATCACTTTCGCGCCGCGATTATCAGTCGCTTGAAAATTATGGCGAATCTCAACATCGCTGAGAAACGATTGCCTCAGGATGGTCGCATTAAAATTCGTGTCAAAGGCCGCGAGGTTGATGTCCGAATGTCAGTCATTCCGATGATCCACGGCGAAAGCTTGGTGATGCGTATTCTGGACAAGGGCGCGATGAAGTTCGAACTCAAAGCCCTGGGGATGTCCGATGGGACGTATAAGGAGTTCAGTGAACTGATCAAGATTCCACACGGAATTATTTTGGTCACCGGCCCAACGGGATCGGGAAAAACAACAACGCTTTACAGTTCTTTGATCGAGATCAACGATCCGACGACAAAGATTATTACGACCGAAGATCCGGTCGAGTATCAGCTGGCAGGAATCAATCAGATTCAGGTCCATTCCAAAATTGGCCTCACGTTTGCTCACTCGCTGCGAAGTATTCTTCGTCATGACCCCGATGTAGTACTGGTTGGTGAGATTCGCGATCTCGAAACGGCCGAGAACGCGATTCAGGCTTCGCTTACCGGTCACCTTGTGTTCAGTACGCTTCACACCAACGATGCGGCGGGTGCGTTTACCCGGATGGGTGATATGGGCGTGGAACCGTTTCTGGTGGCCAGTACCGTCGAAGCGATCATGGCACAGCGCCTCCTGCGGCGTCTGTGTGCGAGTTGTCGAAAACCGTTTGATCCCAAACCAGAAGACCTGCCGGAAGATTTTCCTTTCAAGAAACTCAAAGGTCAGCAAATTTACCAGGCCGTCGGTTGCCGTGACTGTCGCAATGTCGGTTACCGTGGGCGAGTTGGTATTTACGAATTGTTGGTGACTACAAACGACCTTCGCCAAATGGCGCAGGAGCGAGCCAGTACTTGGGAAATCAAGAAAGCGGCCATCGCTGCGGGTATGAAGACGCTTCGAGACGACGGTTGGCTCAAAGTCATTGACGGAGTAACGTCGGTTGAAGAGGTTCAGCGAATGACCAAAGGTGATCGACGCAGTTAAACTTAAGATTGACCAAACAGTAAAACTATTTTTATTTAAATGCCAGACTTTACTTACACAGCACGCAGCCTATCCGGAGAGATTGTTTCCGGATCGATGACCGCCAATACGGAGCGGGATGTTGTCAATGCGCTTTCGGGTAAATCGCTGTTTCCGGTTAAGGTTGAGACTCAGGTGGAGGCCTCGGCCAAAGCGATCAAGTTTGGTGGCCGAGTCAATGATCAAAAGATTGCGGTTTTCTATGAGCAGCTCGCTTCGTTGATTAGTAACGGCGTACCGATGCTCAAATCGTTGACGATCCTCAAAGAGCAAACGCAAATACCCGCATTCCAAACAGCCCTCGAGGACATCATCGCGCGGGTTGAAGAAGGCGAAACGTTATCCGATTCGTTTGCACGGCATCCAAAGATATTTAGCGAGATGGCCGTCAATATGTCGCGGGCGGGAGCTGAAGGTGGTTTCCTTGAGGACGCTTTGACGCGAGTAGCCGCGTTTACTGAGCAGCAGGCAGAGCTTCGATCCCGAACCGTCGGAGCGTTGATCTATCCAGCCGTTTTGGCCACGATCGGGACGATAGTGGTGACTGTCTTGCTCGTCTTTTTCGTACCAAAGTTCGGCGAGCTTTTTGATCAGCTTCGTGACAAAGGGCAGTTGCCTCCGATAACCGATTGGCTGCTCGGGTTCAGCGGTTTTTTGCGTAGCTACATAATCTGGATTGTGCTCTTGATCGTTGGAGTGGTTGCGTTGATACGTTACCAATTAAGCACAGAAAAAGGGCGCCTGTTTTCTGATCGGATGAAGATTAAAGTTCCACTGCTGGGGCCGGTCTTTTTGAACTTGGCTGTTGGTCGGTTTTGCCGGGTGTTGGGGACGTTGCTCAGGAACGGTGTCCCGATCTTAAAGGCACTTGACATCAGCCGCGACGCATCGGGAAATAAGATTTTGTCCCAGGCGATTGCGGAGGCTTCTGAGAACATCAGCTCAGGTGAATCGCTTTCGGGGCCGCTCAGTAAGTCTGGCCACTTTCCCCGCAATGTCACCGAAATGATCAGCGTCGCCGAAGAGTCCAATACGCTTGACGATGTTCTTATCAGTATTTCGGAGGGCTTGGAAAAACAAACCCTTCGTCGGCTCGACTTGATGGTTAAGCTGATTGAGCCATTGATGTTGATGGTGATGGCCGCAATCATCCTGGTGGTGGTTGTCGCGCTGCTGTTACCAATCATGAAAATGGGAAGCGTGATGCAATAACGAAATATTATTTTGAAACTAAGTTCAGTTCCCAATGGTTTAGCTTTGGAACTGAAGTTTGAAACTTGAATTTGACACGTAACTGTGTCGCAGGAGACCTAAAGATGCGTATTAAGAGAAATAAAAGAGCGGCTCATAGAAACTCCGGTTTCACATTGCTTGAATTGTTGCTTGTGATGGCGATCCTCGTCGTGCTGGCTTCACTGTCTGGATTTGCGATCATCGGTATGCAGAAGAATGCTCTATCCAAAGCGGCCTTCATTGAAATTCAGTCGCTTGAAAAGGCTTGTACTGCTTACCGGTTAAACGTGGGGACGTTTCCGCAAAAGCTAGACGATCTTTTCTCGCCACCCAACGGTCTGTCTCAGGCTCAATGGGGTGGTCCATTCCTTGAGAAAGAAGTGAAAGCCGATCCATGGCAGCGAGCGTACACTTACTCGGCGGATGAGGCGATGGGAAAGGTGATCATCCGTTCTGCTGGACCCGATGGACAAGCCGGAACTCCGGACGATGTTCCTAACCCACAAGGATAGCCATAAATAATTGAGGGATTTTCAAACGCGTGAGATTCGTTGTTCAACAACGCAAACAGGCAAATCGTTATGCCGCCACACAACGGGGCGACGCGACCGATCTCGTCGCGCCCGCTTTAGCTGTTGGGCCTGAAGATTGGCACCGTTGGGATCGCCGTTCTCGGGTGGCGTTCACGTTGTTGGAACTGGTGTTGGTGATTTCAATTGTGATCGTCGTGGCGGCTCTTGCGTCGCCTTCAATTCACCGAACGTTCTCGCGCCAAGCATTGCAAAAGGGCGCCGATCGTGTTCGCGTATCGATGGGGCAGGCTCGAGTCAGGGCAATTCGGACAGGAGAAGAGCATGCGTTGTTTTATTCTCCCCGGGGGTCCTGGTTCCACGTCGCGCCGTTTTCAGCGTTTGCCCAGCAGAAACAATTGGCCAGTAGGCGGCAGAACAAGCTCGCCGAAGGCAACTCTAGCAATTTTGAAGATGATCTGCTTCCCCGAGGCGTCAGGTTTTACTCGGGGCGGACGGAAGTCAACTCTCGGGCGGCGGCATTGCTGGCCGATGGAGCTGATTCAGATCAAGCCATTGCAATGATTCTGTTTTATCCAGACGGTACCTCGCAGGATGCGAAACTGCTATTGGAGAACGAAAATCATCTTTTTGTTCAATTGGAGCTTCGAGGATTAACGGGCTTGGCTCGTACCGTTCGCGTAGAGAATCCGGAGAACCAATGAGTCGGTACGATAAAACCTATGCTATTTTGCCGGCGCGTTTGTCGGGTGTTTCAAGCCATCGTCGTGGGCTTTCGCTATTGGAAGTCATCTTGTCGATCGCGATTCTGGGTTCGTCGATGGTCGTGATTGGACATCTTTACAATTTAGGGTTTCGGGCAGCGCGACAGGCGCAGTTTCGTAGCGACGCTAATCTGCTGGTCGATTCGATCATGGCCGAGCTGGCCGCAGGTGTACTTCCAGTTGAGTCGACCGGAAGTACAACTATTGAGCATGCTCCCAATTGGGAATATGCCGTCGAAATCGAAGACTCTCAGCAGCCAGGTTTGTTCCTGGCGACAGTAGTAGTAAAGAGGGTCCCTGAGACGGACATCATGCCCGGAGGGCTTTCGATCGTTCGATTCATTCCCGATCCTGAATATGAACCTGAGGAGGATCAGGAATGAAACTACGCAATCAAATCTCGCCGCGGTCGGATCAGGCTTCCGTGCGTTCGGGTTATACGTTGCTGGAGTTGCTTCTGGCGCTTGGGCTCTCCGTGTTGGTGATCGGTGCGATTGGAATGGCCATTCGGATCTACTTGATCTCGTTGGCCGAACAGCAGGCAAGAATCGAACGCAAGCAGGTTGTGCGCAGTGTGTTTGCAATGATCGGTGCCGATCTGCGGGCAGGCCTGGAGTACAAATATGATCCTGCCGACTATGCAGGTCTGGAGTTGGCGTTAGAAAATCAAATCAGCAATCTCGAGGGGCTAACCGAATTGTCCGAGCTTTCCGAAGAGGACTTGGCGGCGGAGCTTGAAGCACAAGCGTTAGGAACAGAATCGGAATCGGAAGCAGGTTCTGGTCTAAGGTCAGAATCAGAGTCAGAATCAGAGTCGGTCGAGTCGGAGATTATTGTCGAAGACGAGGTCGCGTTTCGTCCAACGTTGTTGGGGTCAGAAACTGCAGTGATGCTTGACATTAGCCGCCTGCCTCGGCTGGATCAGTACAACCCACTGGTTGCTGCGGCAGACTTGGAAACTCAGACGCCTTCGGATGTAAAGTCGTTGGCGTATTTTGTTTCGCTCAGTAGAGGTGGGATCGAAGAGCAGCTTGGTTTTGCTGAGTCACGAGCTCCGGGCGGCTTGTATCGTCGTGAACTCGATCGGGCCGTTGCCAATTTTGCGGACGAAGTCGAATTGATTTCTACAGCCGATAAATATTCGAGGTTGGTCGCACACGAAATCGCGGAGATCTCGTTTCAGTACTTCGATGGTGAAGATTGGCTACCTCAATGGGATTCCGCCGAATCAGGAAGGTTTCCCTCAGCGGTTGAGATTACGCTTGTCATCGATGCCGAACGTTCTGCGGCCGGTTCCCAAACGTACTCCTACAATGGCACCAACGAAGACACTACGGAAGTTTACAGGTATGTCGTTCACTTGCCGGTGACCGACCTTCCTTCGGGCGACGAAGGGTAATGGAACAAGTTACTACCAATGGTTGGTTTTGAGTCTCCGGTAGGAATTTGAAAACTAATTCAAAACATCATGAAATCGTTTATTGCACAACTTCAAACTGAGCTTTCACGCAGATTCAATGTGTGTGGAGATACTGCTCGTATGAGCGGTCGTTGCGGTGGGCAATCGGTCCGTCGCGGGTTGGCAGCTAACGCGCGAGGTCGACGCAGTGGCTCGATTTTGCTGATCGTGCTGGTCACGGTGGTCGTGCTTGCTTTGGCCGCTTACACCTTTACTGCGTTAATGCAAACCGAAGACGAGGCATCGCGATTGATGACGCTTCGTGTTCAAACGAAGTATCTTGTCGATTCGGGGATGGACTATACGCGTTTGTTTTTGTCCCAAAGCGACGCCACGATCCGCGAGCGAGGTGGACGCTGGGATAATGAAGAAGTATTTCAAGCCATCCCCGTGGCCCAGTCCGCATCTTCTCCCAGTCGTATCGGCTATTTCTCCATTATTACCTCGGGTATGAACGAGGAAGGTCAGCCCGACGGTAATCGTTTTGGTTTGATAGATGAGAGTAGCAAAATTAATCTCAATTCCCTGCTCTACTCTGACGCTTTGGCCGTCAGTGAAGATGCCGTGGCGATCAACCCGGATTTGGCGCTGGGTAACGCGCGCGATATTTTGATGGGTCTGCCCGAGATGACCGAAGAGATCGCAGATTCGATTCTCGATTGGATGGATCCGGATGACGATGCGAGAGATTTTGGCACCGAGAGTTCCTATTACGCCAGTGAGGAACCCAGCTACGAATGTAAAAACGGACCGCTTGATAGTCTCGATGAGTTGCTGCTGGTGCGTGGAGTCACGCCGAGCATGTTGTTTGGCTTGGATCTTAATCGCAACGGTTTACTCGATGAAGAGGAAGCCGCGGCAGGCAATGTATCGAGTGCTGATACTGATATGCTTCTTGGCTGGTCCAACTACCTGACCACGTTTAGCAAGGAAAGCAACTTGACGGGCGAAGGGTTGGCCAGGATCAACATCAATGCCGACGATCTGGAGCAGTTGTACGACGACCTTAAGAGTGCCTACAACGACGAGTGGGCAAACTTCGTTATTTACTATCGCTGTGCGACCGCATTTCCAACTGAGGAAGCACCCGAGGGCGCAGTGTTCGTCGATGCAGATTCGATTCCAGTTAACTTTGACAGCGCTGCGCTAACCAGCAAGCGAAAATTTAATTCGGTTATCGATATGTGCTTTGTCAATGTCGATATGAGCGAGTTTGATGATGAGAATGTCGGAAGCTTGGCGCGTTCGCCGGTTCAGTTAGGCAACATGGGTTTAACGGTTCCAATTTTGATGTCATCGATGACAACCTACGAAGGTGATTCGATTCCCGGGCGCGTTAATGTAATGCAGGCACCACGGCGTGTATTGGACTGCTTGCCGCTGTTGACCGAAGAACAAGTCGACTGGATCATCGAGAAGCGTGGCGACGACCAGGAGCTTGATGATCCTACCGGTGCCGATCTAAATCGTAACTTTGAAACCTGGCTAATGGTCGAAGGGATACTCGATGGCGTCCTGACTTTTGAGGAGATGAAGTTCCTGATGCCGTTTGTTTGTGCCGGTGGTGACGTTTATCGGGCTGAAATTGCAGGATATTTTGCAGATGGCGCCGGAACGTCGCGGGCTGAAGTAGTGTTAGATACTACAGAAGAGATACCACGGGTACTTTTCTGGCGCGACAAGAGTCACTTGCGCAAAGGATTCTCCGTCGAACTGATGGGAACTGACTTGATCCAGTAATCTGTCTGTCGCGAAGTTACTGTAATCAACTTGATTTACACTTTTAAATTTTAAATACATGGCCATTGTCGCTTTACAATTCGAAGAAGATCAGATCCTTGTCGCTTCAGCGCGCATTGCCGGGGTGCAAGCCGAGCTGACTCATTTGTTTTCAGTTCCGCTCAACGGCGAGGACAACGACGCGGGCGAGGTTTTGAAGGCCCAGTTGACGACGCACGGTTTGACGCGGTCGGACACCATCGTTGTCATCAGTAGAGCCGACGCCGAAATGCGCGAGATCACGGTCCCGCCAGCTCCCAACAATGAGCTACCGGAAATGGTACGTTTGATCGCTCGGTCGGAGTTTGCAACGCTTAATGAAAACTGGTCGCTTGATTTTATTCCGCTCAGTGACGAAGAAACGATTCAACGCACTGTGCTGGCGATGGGGATTTCTCCTGACCTGCAAACTCAAATCAATTCTGTCACCGAACCTTCGGGTTTGAAAATCAAGCACATCGTCTTGCGTCCCTACTCGACGATTGATCTTGTCAAAGCGAAAATTCGGGACGACCAAGTCCGCTTGATCGTCGACCCCAACGGTGACACAACGGACATGACTGTTGTCGAGGGGGCCAAACTGTTGGCAACTCGGACGGTCCGAATCCCCGGTTCTTATGATTCCAATCGTCGATCTGAATCACTGCTTTCGGAAATCCGTCGTACTCTGGCTTCGTCGCGAAAGGTGCTAGGTGAGAAAAAGGTGTCGAGCATTTTGATGTTCGGCGAGGAGAAAGAGAATAAGCCACTTGCCGGCAATCTGAAAAGTCATCTTGAGTTGGAAATTGAGTTCCTCAACCCGATGACCGGTGCCCGGAAGACTTCATCATTACAAGAGCCAGAGCAAATTGAGCGATATGCCGCATTGTTGGGCTCGCTCAAGCAACAGGGCTCTGTTGAGAGCCATGCGATCGACTTTATTAATCCGCGAAAAACGGTCGTCGTCAAACCCGACTATTCGAGATGGTATTTGCACGGTGGTCTGGCATTAGCCGCAGTGCTGTTGGCGATGCTGACTTGCTGGTGGGTGTTGAGTGGTCAAGCCAAAGAGAATCGAAAGCTTAGTGAGCAAGTCACCCAACTTAGAAATAAGAATGATGGTGTCGACGGGAGTCCAAAGGTCGACCAGGTGCTCGGAGAGATTGAGCAGATTGATCGCTGGGTACAAAACGAAGTTAACTGGCTGGAAGAACTTTACCAATACTCAGAGCGGGCTTTGACTCCGAACGATTCGATTGTTGACAATTTTGACGCTGAAGCAAGTACTCGCTCCAGCAATCCGCCACGTGTTGTGGTCAAGACGAGATTTTCAAACGTTGAGACAGAATCCAAACTAATCGAGTCGCTCAATGAACGTCCTTTTGTCGTTAGTTCGACGCGCATCGGCTATGCCGAAGGCGTCAAAGATTATCCCAACGAATCAACATTTAATGTTCGTTTGGTCGTGGATGATTCTGAGCGGTTGAAGCAGATTGACTCAATGGCCCTTGAGTTTATCAAAGCCAGAAATGCAAAGCTGATGAATTCTGGCTCGGCTGCGAGTGATCCCTTTGGTGAAGATCCGACGGCAGTCCCAAACCCCTAGCGGATTAAGCTATCCTTCATCTCAATCCCAATCAGCCAAGCAACATTTAATTAGCCGTAAGTAAATCATGTTCGAAAATATGACAGCCCGAGAGCGAAAGCTGGCGATCGCCGTACTGTGCCTGGTGCCAGTTGCGCTTTTGTTCATGTCTATATTCTGGGTGATCGGAAAGTATGGCGAAAATAGTCAAGAGTGGATGAGGCTCAAGTCAGATATCTCGGTTGAAGAAGAGCGTAGGACGAGCGCGAACAAGGCTGAGCGACGTCGAAATTATTACAACAGTATCAGCTTTTCGCCATCGTTCGAGGACGCGGGCAACGACTATTCTTCTTGGCTTAAGACGCAACTCAAAGAAACCAAGTTGAAGTACAAGACCATCACGCCACGAGATGTGGGTGATTTCAAGCAAAATGGTCAAGTGATTGGACGGAAGAAGCGATTTTCGTTTACCGCGACTGGAAGGCTTGATCAGTTGACCGATTTTCTGACCAGGTTTTACAGTATCGACGCGTTGCATCGGATCAATTCGATCAAAGTCAATGCAAGCGCCCATGATAAGTCCAGCGGTCGTGGGGGCAAGAAAATCCGCGGGGATCAGTTGTCAATCACTTTTGTGATTGAAATTGCAGCGCTTACAACCGCCGACGACAATCCCGATTTCGCCAAAAACTTCCGCGAGATGGCTCGCGATAAAGCCGAATACGAGGCCGTGATTTTAAGGCGGAATATTTTTGGACCTGCAAACAATACTCCGACTGTTTCTGCGCGGCCGTCAAGGTCTTACACTTCGATGAAAGAAGCCAGGGTCGAGGTGAAGGGACAAGACGCCGACGATAAAGACAAGCTGACGTTTGAATTGGTTGAAAGTGATGTCAAAGGTGCCAAGCTGGTTGCTTCAGGCAGGCTATCGGCGAGGCTAACTGTGCCGGGACAAAAGGCTGGAAAATATAGTTTCAAGGTCAAGGTGATCGATTCAGGATTGCCTCCGATGGAGAACTTCACCGTTGTGACGTTGGAGTTTAAAGATAAAGTCGTCAAAAAACCCGTCAAGCCAAAAGAGCCACCACCTTTTGTTCATGCAACGGAAACTCGAATCACCGGAACTACGCAACTTCCCAACGATGACTGGCAAGTCTGGATCCAGGTCCGAACGACTGGTGAGCGCCATAAATTGCTCGTTGGCGATTCGTTCGAGCTCGATAATCGTGACTGGGTCGTGGAGTCAATTGAGCCTCGTTCAGCCGTGTTTTCGGTTGACGGAAAACAACGCAAGTTCAACTTCGGAGTGACGTTCGATAAGCCGCTTGGCGATGAAGAAGAAGTCACGCGCTAACGCTACGCCAGACGGCGAATCCATCCTCCATGGTAGGAAGTCGGAGACTCGCAAGGCGCAGTTTACTAAAGTGAGCGGCAAGGCAGGCGCTAGCCGCCGTTTCGTTACGTGTTTACCGGCTACCGCCTAGTGGTCCGTCAATCCTGAAATGAATAGCAAAACGGGTGCCATGCTTCACGCTTGCGTGAGCATGCTTACGCGAACGTAAACATGGCACCCGTCAATTCAGATCTGCCAGACCACTAGTGGCACTCCCATCAATTTCTTGTTTATGTCTGGACTGGTTCACCACTCTCCGAGTCGTTTCCAGGCAATTCAGTTGGAATCAGCCGTTTGCTTACGATTCCGGTCGGTCGGGCGTTGCCGACGTTATAATTTGCGGCCAAGCACCAACGTCTCTCCGAATGGTTTGTTTTCGCTTGTCGATGTTTGTCTTCCGCTGAGTGATCGGCTAATCTTATGGGCAAGGGATTTGATGGTCTTGGACTGTCAAAGCACTTTGTTGTAGGTAAATTGCTTAGCCCTTGCTACGATCGTTCCAGTGTGAAGTGAGAAAAAGATGAGTGGACTTTTAGATATCTTTGAAGCAATTCTTGCCCCCCCAGAAAAATCATCTCGTCGAGGTACGCAACAACCGCGGGGCGGTGTCAAGCTTCCAAGTCTCGAACCTTTGCCTCAACCGGGAGCCGGTGGGATCGGTGACGTAATGCACTCTGTCGTTCAGATCGTTGCGATGCGAGAAGGCTTCATGGGTGGGATGACCTCTGCCTGGACTGGTTCAGGTACGATCGTGCATCCTCAGGGGATCGTTTTGACCAATTGCCATGTGGCACATCCTCGTGCCATGGGCATGTCTTCTCCGCCTGCCGACCGCTTGGGGATCTCGATTACAGAAAAGTCGGATCGAGCTCCGGCGCTAAGTTATTTCGGAGAAGTCGTCGCCTATAACGCTGAGCTTGATTTGGCCGTTATTCGAATCACCCATGATGTTAAGGGACGGCCAGTTCGAAAACTGAATCTCCCTTCGGTCGCGCTGGGTGATTCAGACGACTTGGATTTGGGAGATAAGATCTCAATCTTTGGTTATCCGGGAATCGGTGGCGAGACGGTCACGTTTACTTCCGGAAACGTAGCTGGTTTCTCTGGCGAGAAAGGCGTTCGTTCGCCTCGGGCCTGGATCAAAACCGACGCAACCATCGCTGGCGGCAACAGTGGTGGAACGGCTGTCAATAAATCGGGGCAGCTGGTCGGTATCCCAACCCAGGCCGCAGCCGGTTCCGGTGTGACTCCGGTGGACGCTCGTCCGGTGCTTGATACCAATAAAGATGGACGAGTTGATCAGCGCGATACGCCGATGGCGATCGGTGGGTTTATCAATGGTCTTCGACCAGTCAACCTGGCAATCCCGTTGTTGGAGAAAGCCGGGATGCGCGTGGCTAGTGATCGTTCAAGTCAAGAAGATGTTCAAGAGTATAAAGCTCAGCCGATCCGAGGGTTCGACTTTGATCGAATTCGCGAAAAGCCGGAGTTTTCGAATCTGCTGTTTTCAACTCAGGTTACGCAAGATGGCCGACCGATTCATCCGACTCACGTGATTCCCAGCGGTGTGGACGAAGTTTATGCTTCTTTCGACTACGACAATATGACAAATGGTTCGCCGTGGAGTGCCGTTTGGATGGCTGATGGCAAGATCATCATTGAGCAGAACGAAAATTGGGATGATGGCGAGTCGGGTCGAAAGACAGTCAAGATCAGTAATCGCCGGGGTGTTCCCAATGGTGAGTACTCGTTAGTGCTTGGCATCGGCGGTGAAGTCGCGATGGAAGGCAAAATGGCTGTCGGCAATCGGGTCGATGAATCCGATAGTGAAGTCTCGGGGCGGTTAGTTGATTCGCGAACAGGCCGTCCGATCGATGGTGGCTTGGTGATCGTCCTCAAGCCTCGAGTGAACATGCGTTCGTTCCTGCAAACTCGGCGCGAGGAAGATGTTCAGTCGTCGACTGAAACTGGTCGCGACGGTACGTTTACTCTTCCGGAGCAGCTTCCCAAAGGCCAGGCTTACAGTCTCGTTGTCGCTGCCAGGGGCTTTAGCCCGTTGACGGTAGAAGGGGCGTTGCGCATCGGCCCAGGAGCTCCCGAGCAAGCCAATGTTGGCGACCTCGAGCTCGAGCCTGCTTAGAGGTGCGACGCACCACTGAGGCTACGTTACTGAGGCGAGTTTCTCAACGGTACCGAGGCGGCTGAAAACACAGGCGGTAACATTATCGATCACGCGTAATCTCGATTGAGCAGCGAAGTTGAATTCGATCCCGAAATGCAGGGCTCGATCCTGAGGCAGATCTTCGATCAGGTAAGCGCATTGGCCTAAGGAACACCCGGTTTCCTCGCTGACGCTTCGGGTTTCCAATTGTGGTACACCTTGAAAAATCACTTGCGTCGAAATAACCAGATAAAATCGCCTCTCGACAAATCTTCACTGGTAAGACCATGGTGCTCTTGGATCAATTCCATGTAGCTGCCCATGAGTTCCTTATACTCTTCGTTTTTACTTAGTTCAGGCATCCCTTTGGGACCAGCACTCTCTCTTGCTTTTGCCAGGTCGGCCTTTGCCTTCTTCTTCAAGATTTCTAATTCTTGAACACGCTCTTTCTGTTCGTCGGAAAGTACTTTCGCCGGACCAACTAGCCAGACACATTGTCCACCAACCAATAAATCGAGATCACCGTCATCGTCGTAGTCGAAGATCTCGATATTAAATGTTGACCCTGGAGCTACCGGTTGGTCATTCTTCGAACCCACTCGTTTGACCTTTTTGGGATTTCGGCTGCCAGCTTTAGCCGGGAGCGGCTCAACCAAGACGGTCATGACGTCAAACTCTGGAAGGCTGGCTTTCCCAGAGTTTTCAAACATGAACACACCACCGTATAGTCCGCCGCAAATGATATCGAACAAACCATCCTGATTCCAATCGGCGATTCGGATAGACGCGACGCCTCCTTCAATGACAGCGGGAACTTCACCCACAAGAATCGCCTCGTTGGTTGCGGCGAAAGCGCTTTTTTCACGACTACCTTCATTAGCTCGAAAGAACAATTTACCATTGCTGTAGCTGCCGAGAATTAGATCGTGATCACCGTCGTTGTCCCAGTCGACCGCGGCAGCCGAAGTACAGAAGCCTGTTAAGGCCCGCTTGGGATTGATCTCACTCCACTTCTCGTCCTCGTTCCAAAACCTACTGAGCGATACCTTGTCCCCGTTTTTGTCAACAACAGCTTGCGGTTTTCCATAGCCGTTTTCGTTGAGCTCAACCCACTCAAGCACGCCCGAATAGTTAGCAGCCAGCATGTCATTTCTGCCATCTCCGTTGAGGTCCACGAACTGTGGACTTAGGCCAACGCATCACCAATTCGTAAGCTTGATCGCTTCGCCTGAAGAATCCTCAAACACTTGGCGCGGTCCCCATGCCAGATCGCTCTTGGGCGTCGAATCCCCGTCCAGGGAAGTATTCTCGTTCCTGTGAATTCCAAGTTCTCCAGAAACGCCACCAATGATCAATTCCGCTTTGCCATCTCCGTCAACATCATAAAGAGTTGGTGAAATGTTCATCACCTTCTTGTCAGCATTGATCGGTAAGTCATTCACCGTCAAGCGAATTGGAGCTTCAAAAAGCTTTGCGGCGGGCGTTGATTTGGCCGGCCCGTTTGCCTCCTGTGCCGATGTCGAACACAACGTTAAAGCCGAGAGCCAAAGCAACGTGATGGCAGAAAGAACACGACGGAGAGAAATCATAGATTGCGACATAGTTTGGGAAGTTTCGGTTCGAAATCCAGCAGCTACAAGTGTAGATCATTAGAAACAAAACACAAACTTCGGCAACAACAGTTCTGGCCCCTACGAAAGCCAAAAGGCTTCAAACTGTAAATGATTTGAATCGCTTGGCTGCATTGAAGTTCGATTGTCGTAGTCTTGCAATGAGTGAAATACCGCAGTGTGGTGAGTCAGACGTTTAATGCCGCTCAGCCGATCTTGCCAAGTCAACCTTGGGGTAATGCTTCTCGCTGAGGTGATGAATTAGCTTCAATGTTTGAAACGCATCCAGCCATTCGTGAAAACGTTGTAGCAGCATTTGGTGGTCGCGCGCGTTGGCCTGCAATTTTGGCCAGACCTCAGAGAACTTTCTTTGCTTCAGCCAATCAACACAACTTTCGGGTGACCTCTCAAAAATCGTAGTCGCTGACTCGGTCAGGCTATCTTCAATCGTAACAAGAAGCTGGCTCAGATCGCGGTAGCAGTGATCGTGATACGTTAGCCAACTGCCAGTTTGAATGATGTCGCTAACGGCTTTGCCGGTCCCAAAGGGAACTCGATCCGAGACTCGATCTGATGGGTAGACCGTTGGATCTTTGAGCATTTCGATTCTGCAGCCGATTTTGCTCAGTTGTTGTAGTAGATAAAAATCTTCACCGGCCATGCGGCGACAATGGTACCCGCCGGATTTGAGGTAAGCCGCTTTGGTGCACAGGATTGTCGATCCGATAGCATACCAAGCGTGAGGAGAGTTAGCTTCTTCCAGTTTTTGTCGATGGCGTTTAAGGTGCGCCTCGTAGATGCGAATCGCCTGTTTCTCTGATTCACTTCCGCAATTTCGATGCTCGAAGTTTACGTGACCAGCTTGAAAATCAGGATGCGCGTCGAGGAATTTGAAAATGTCTGGCAAGTATTCCGGATTCACGGGGCTGTCCGCGTCGAGGCTGATCACGGGACAATTGTCGGCGATAAGTTCCAGGCCGCTTGTGCAGGCTTGATGACGAGCCAGCCCGACGCCAAATTTTTCAGGGTAAGCTGAATCGCCGGTAACGTGATCCTGCCAGGCCAACTGCAACGGCGTGTTACATGTTTGTAGCCACTGCAGTGTTGCGATATTGTTGGCTCGGTCCATCGTCGCTCGTTGATTCACGTTAACGATAACTAAAGTCTGGTCCAAATACTTAGCCCCCGAGGATTCGAGGCTTTTGAGTGTTTCAGGAAGCGTTTCAAACTCGTTACAACATGGAATTGCGATCACTGCCGTGTAACGCTCTTTCAACGGAGCACGAGACTGAAGCGGTTGAGTTGTAGGGATCGGAGATTTGGCCATGATTGTTTTTCTGACACAATGCAAAGTAGCAAAGATCAGGCTTGAAATTGGTCTGCTTTGATCCAGTAAATGAGAATCTGCCGATCCCAAAATCACAAGCCTCCAAGTGATACGTTTGGCCCCTTGCCACCATTGCTTGGGATGACACAATCTGGTTGTTGATTGTTGGTTGTAAGGGTTGGTTTTTTTCTTTTCGAGAGCGAACAGAGCCTGGATACAAAAGACAGCCTGCTGTCTAACATAGATACCACTCGATCTAACGAATAAAAAAATCACTTGTCTGGAAGAGGACTGTGCCAATGCTTTCTGTACTGGATATCTTTCGCGTCGGCATCGGCCCTTCTAGTTCACACACCGTCGGGCCCATGAGAATCGCTCGTCGATACTCCAAGCGCCTGACGCGGCTGAAGCTGGATCAACAAATTGACCGAATCGAAATTCGCTTGTTAGGTTCGTTGGCGTGGACTGGGGAGGGCCATGGAACGCCCCGCGCCGTTTTGCTTGGTTTGCTGGGATTCGAACCAGAAACCATTGATCTCGCGCGGGCCGCCCAAGCGATTGACGAACTCAATAAATCGAATTTATTGCCGCTGAGCGATACTACCATCGAATTTCAAAGGCAACGTGATTTGTTGTTGGATTGCGAAACCCCGTCCGAGCTGCATCCCAACGGGATGACCTTGACCAGCTTCGACGTCAACGGGAATCAAATCGACCAAAGCACCTGGTATTCAACCGGAGGTGGATTCATTGCGTCTGCGGAACAGCTGCGCACCAAACCACAAAACGACCTTGTCACGGTTGGCGCCGAGGTTCCCTATCCGTTTGGTTCGGCAAATGAGCTACTGGCGATTTGCGAACGTGAACAAAAGCCAATCCACGAAATCATTCTGGCTAACGAAGACCAGACTCGTCCTCGCGAGCAAACCGAGCATCAACTGGATCGAATCGCCGAAGTGATGAACGATTGTATCGACCGCGGCCTGACGACAGAGGGAATCTTACCTGGTATTTTGAAAGTCAAACGCCGGGCTCCGGCACTTTGGAAAACGCTTAATGAAGGAAAACCTGACAAGAGCCCCGAAGTGCTCTTTGATTGGCTCAACGTGTACGCAATGGCAGTCAACGAGGAGAACGCTGCCGGTGGTCAAGTCGTGACGGCTCCGACAAACGGCGCCGCGGGTGTGATTCCCTCGGTCCTTCGTTACTACTGCGCTGCCCGGCCAACGGCAATTGAAGACATTCGTACTTTTTTGTTGACTGCCGGTGGTATCGGTCTGCTGTACAAACAACGAGCATCCATCTCCGGCGCCGAAATGGGCTGCCAGGGCGAAGTCGGTGTCGCGTGTTCGATGGCTGCTGGAGGACTGACAGCTGTCTGGGGCGGTACGCCTCCTCAAATCGCCAACGGAGCTGAAATCGGCATGGAGCACCATTTGGGTATGACCTGTGATCCGGTCGGTGGCCTTGTGCAAATCCCTTGCATCGAACGCAATGCCTTCGGCGCGGTCAAAGCTGCCAACGCAGCCCGGATGGCTTTGAAAGAAAAAGACCAAATGAAAGTCAGCCTCGACCAAGTCATCGAAACGATGCGACAGACCGGTATTGATATGTCGTCAAAGTATAAAGAAACCAGCCAAGGCGGATTGGCAGTAAACGTGGTCGAATGCTAAATCTGCAGTGTTCCGCCTCAGTCGCTTGCGCTCCTCCAACCGTACTCTCATAACTCGTGGTACAGAAAATGGGGGCATTCCAATCGTTTCCTCGTGGCATGCATTTTTTTTCTATTCAAAATGCTCGTCAAACGGGCTTTCAAACGTTAAAGCCGCTACAGGCAACATAGCTCGAAATTTTCTTTCGTTCGTGTGAGCCAGAAATTGAATTCGAAAGCCGCTTTCAAAGTACGTTTTTTTGTCTCCGATTTTGCGCTCGTTGGAAAGATCAAACCGTGCTTTCATCATCTTTTGAATTCGCTAAAATAACGCTTGGGGTTCTCTCAATTGTTTTTCTGTTGGTTATGTTGCCATGCTGGATTTTCTATTCGGCGTATAGCAACGTGGCTTTGTACATGGACGCAAAAGACTGGCAACAATGCGAGGCAAAAATCCTTCTTGCTGAAAGGACTGGTCCGAGGACTGGAGCACGTAAAGTCGTAAAGAATCACGTTTGGTATCAATACGAATGGAATGGCCAGAATTTTGTCTCGAATCAAGTTGATCCGTCGCGATCGGCAAACATCAAATGGAAGGATAAATTGACTCCCATCAAACAACTGTTTCCCAAAGACGCAAAGGTTCCAGTCTTTGTTGATCCAGATAATCCAGAGCAATCGTTGCTAAATAGAGATTTTACGTGGGGCCTTTAGGTGGACGTGCTTTTCGTTGCTTCGATTTTTGGGCTGATATTTCTCGCCTGCGCAAGTTACCGCTACTCCAAATGGGCTCGGGAGAGAAGGTTTAGAAAAGGCAGCGCAAGGCGGAAACAGAAACGACTTGACCGGAAACTGGCGGCCTACGAACAGCGCCAAAGAGAATCGAATTTCAACCAGAGCCATCCCGCT